>JANLGB010000222.1 GCA_024653405.1 Candidatus Saccharicenans sp. | reverse complement strand
TATCACCACCATCGCCCGTTCCATCAAGGGCGTGGAAATGGTCATCTTTTTCAAGGAAGTGGAACCGGGAGTCTTCCGGGTAAGCCTCCGGTCCAAAGGCCCGGCCAACTCGGCCCTGGTAGCCGAGAGTTTTGGCGGCGGAGGTCACCAGCATGCGGCCGGGTTTACCGTTCGGGGCGAGTTTGAGCAGCTGTACCGGGAAATCCCCCTGGTGGTGGAAGACCTCCTCCAGAAGAACCGGACCAAGAGCTGAAGGCAGGGTGCCGTTGCTAACAACATGGATGGCCTGATTATTGTCGATAAACCGGCCGGCTGGACTTCGCATGATGTCGTCCTGAAGCTCCGGAAAACGCTCCGGCTTAAAAGAATTGGCCATGGCGGGACTCTGGACCCGCTGGCCACCGGGGTGCTGCTGGTAACCGTCGGACAGGCCACTCGCCTTTTTCCCTACCTGGCCGGGATGGACAAGACATATTCCGGCGAAATCAGGCTGGGCCTGGCCACTGATACCTACGATTCCCAGGGAAAGCCCCTCGGCCCTGAAAAAACTTTCTTTCCCAAGGAAAAGGAGCTGGCGGCCGTCGTCGCTTCCTTTGTTGGTGAAATAAGCCAGCTGCCGCCGCCTTATTCGGCCAAGAAAATAAACGGGCAGCCGGCTTTCAAGCTGGCTCGCCGCGGACTCCAACTCGAACTCCAGCCGGTTAACATCGTCATCCACCGCTTCCTGGTCCTGGATTACGCTCCTCCACTGGTGAAATTCCTGGTGGAATGCTCTTCCGGGACCTATATCCGCTCCCTGGCCCACGACCTCGGGCAGAAGCTCGACTGTGGAGCCCACCTGACGGCCCTGAGGCGGCTGGCCGTCGGCCGCTATACCGAAGAAGAAGCCCTGACCCCGGGAAAAATTGAAGAGCTGGTGCGGGAGAAGGCTTTTGACCGTTTTCTTCTGCCCCTGGAAAAGCTCCTGCCTGATTACCCGGCCGTCTGGGTCGATCCGGAAGGGGCCCGGGCTTTCAAGAATGGTGCGAGAATCGGCCTGGGGCAGGTTACCAGGGTGGTCCTGGCCGGCTCCCGCCATACCGAAAACATCCCCTTCCGGGTGTTTTCCGAACAGGGCAGGCTACTGGGACTGGCCCGGTTCGAGGCTCGGGACAAGTTTTTCCAGCCCGAACTGGTGCTCGGAAGCGGTCAGACCGACTGAACCACCCAAAATTGTCAATTTTTTTTACCGTAATCCAAAAAAAGTTAACAACCGTCCTTGAAATTTGGCCGGCTCTGATATATTTTATAAAGGCAATGAGGCTAAACCGGAACCAGATAGAACATTTATCCTTCGTGATACTGAGGACGCTGATCAAAGAGGGTAAAATTCTGGTTGAAGATAAAACCCGGGTCTTGGAAGAAATCATCAACCTCATCACCGAGGAATTCGTCAAGGAAGACAAGCTGGACCAGGAGGTCCGGGAAATCTTAAACAAGCACATGGATGAAATCCGCAAGGGAAATATCGAATACCAGACCATGTTCAAGATGATCAAGACCAAACTGGCCAAGGAAAGGAACATCGTCATCTGATGAGCAGATTATCCAAGGAAAAAATTAACCACCTTTCGAAACTGCTGGTTAATGCTCTCTACAAGAATGAACAGGTGGATTTCCTGGATGAACCGAACGAGGTTCGTCTGGCGATAGTCCGGGCCATAGAAGAAGAGATGAAACTCTACGACCAGATCGACCGCAAGGCCCGGGAAAAAATCGCCAGCCAGAAAAAGCCAATCGAGGAGGGTTCCCAGGAATGGGAAATTCTCTATCGCAAGTATTATAACGAAGAGCTGTCCAAGCTGAGCAAGTTAGCGGAATAGGGACAAGACCGGATGCCCTGATCTCATCCTTATTACCGCGGCCTTTCTCAATTTTGATTATCTTTTCTGCAAGTATTACTTCAACCTGACCTTTTCCGACTCAGATTTTCTGGACGGGTCTGGTAGCCCCGGATTAACGACCTTCATCCTTCTATCCTTTTCTCATCTTCAGGTCAGTTAGGATAAATGAGGTCAGTGACTTTGATAGTTTTGTACCCTGCCATGTTTATATCAAAACAAAATAACTAAAGAAAATTATGGTTGGTCTGGCGAAAGTTTAGGGTTATAGATTCCAGGGCCCCCTGGCCGGGTGGAAAATCAGATATCCGGCATCATTCTTTCGATTAACGAACGACGCCCCAGAAGTTATTTAATGACCGCAGATTGACCTGGACCGGCCAACTGCTTTTCCCGCACGATCGGTTCTGGCTGGGGTCTTAAGGCGTTCTGGCCGCCTGGCCTAAAAAAGAAAAGGGGCGGCTTCAAGCCGCCCCTGTTATTAACGACGGGAATTAGAAGCAGAATCTGAAGCCCACCCCCATCTTGTGATGGTCTTCGAAATTACGGCCGATGGGAGCTCTGAACTCGAAGAACAGATGGCTCATCTGGAGATAGTTGTTGGACAGAGTCACTCCCAGCTGGCCGACAGCATCAACCCCGCTCTTCCTGTTGTACTGGCTGCTCAGTTCCTTGGTGGTAAAACCGGGCCCGATACCCAGGTAAACCTTACCGAAGTGGAAGTTGGCCAGCAGTTCAGCCATGATGATAGCTTTCCAGGGGTCACCTTTGAGCGGCAGCCCGGCCCCGGCGGTCATGGTCAGGCTGACCTTGTCGGGATTGATCCAGTAGAAGAAACCGGGCCGGAGATACAGGTAAAGGGCATAGCTGGGCAGGTCGTACTGCGAACCGCCGTGAGCCAGCAGCGGACCAGCTTCGATCAGGCCGAAGAATTTTTTCCTGGTAACGGTAAAGGATTTCCTGGAATCTTCGGAAGCGGTGGAGACAGCGCCGTCGTTATCGTAGGCGGTAGTGCTGATGGTGAAGGTCCCTTCCTTGTAAAGGGCCTTTTCCCAGGTGAAGGGCTTTTCGGTATCGTTATAGGAATCAATCACCTGGCCGTTGGCATCCTGAAGTTCAAAGACCACCCTGGTCACCTCGCCGTCTGGGTCGGAGGAACCGGAAGCGTCGAAGGTCAGGGGTTTACCGTACTTGTTGGTGCAATCGATGCAACTGGGGACAACTTTGGCCACCGGCGGATAATTGATGTAAACCTTGCCCTCGCAGGGATTGGCCGAAGGCTTGCCAGCCAGGTTGACCGCCGAGCCCTTGAAAACGTATTCGCCCGGCTTGTCCAGCTTGGTCTGCCATTTAGCCGCCTCGGGGGTCAGGTCCTTGCTGGCCACTTTAGCACCCTGCTTGTCGAAGATTTCAACCTTCAGGCTCTTGGCAAACTGGGT
>JANLGB010000221.1 GCA_024653405.1 Candidatus Saccharicenans sp. | reverse complement strand
GTTAAGGTTTCGTAGAATCCTCTTAAAACAAGTCCTCCCATGAATGGTTTTCGCCTATGAAACCTGAAGAAAAAGCCAGGCAGCAGGTGGCTGACTTTTTTCAGAACCTGGAGCCAGTTGCGGGCCGAGAGGTCGGGTTTTGCCGCCTTCTGGGAGGAAATTTTATTTATGACCGAGACGCCGGTAGCGGTGATGACCAGGCCGACAACCGCCCAGATATAAAGGGGAACCTTCCAGCCGAGGTGCTGGGCCAGGTAGCCGGTGGTGACGAAGGCCAGCAGCACCCCCAGGTTGCCCGAACCGCTTTGAATGCCCATGGCATCGTCCAGTTCCCGCCCCAGCCCCGACCTGGACCTGGAGATCCAGGCAATGACCACCGGGTGGTAAAAACTGGTAAAGCCTCTGAGCAGAATGAAAAGCAGAATCAGCACGGTAAAGGAAGGGGATAGGGGGATAAGGAAATTGGCCAGAGAGATACCCAGGCCACTGGCCAGCATCAGGTAACGGTATTCATAACGGAAAGAGAGGGTCACTACCCAGAATTGAATCAGGATGGTGGTGATGAGGCCCAGGTTGGACAGCAAACCGATCTGGGAATATTTCTTGATCAGGAAGGCCTGGCTGTAAAGAATCGGAAAGATGGTCGGGGTAACGATGGTGGCCGCATCGGTCAGGGCATGAAAGAGCGAGGCTGATAGCAGTATTCTTTGCTTCATTTTTTCCTTCTGAATTAAGCAGATAATTTACCACCAGCCGGGGCGGTTGGCAACCGGTTCAGAACGAAAACCAGGCGGCAGTCAGCAGTATTCAGGGACGAATTACAGGGTCAGAAAATCTATTTCACCCGATCCGGCCGGAGAACTGCTGTTACCAGGAAGACTGCTAATCCTGGACCGCTGGGACCGGCTTGATTTGAAGCGAATTGGAAGGAACTGAAAAAGACGAGCAAAGAGCAGGTAAGGGCGGTCATCAAGAAATTAGGACCTGGTCGAAAATAACAGTTGCCAGCATAAGTTATTAGTTTATAAAATTAAACCCTTGTATATCCCTGTAAGGAGGTTGTCATGAAGCGTGCGAGACGAAATCATTTTAAATTATTTGTTGTTTTTCTGTTGGCCTTAGGGGTCAGCCTGGCGCTGGCCTACACCACTCCTCAACAGAGGCTGGCTTCCTGGGAACTCCATCAGAAGTTGGCCCGGGAATCCTGGTTCAGAAGCTTTGACTGGCAGAACCTGGGCCCCTATTTTATGGGCGGCCGGGTCTGTGAAATCAAGGGTTATGCTTCTGACCCCCGTCGGATACTGGTGGCAGCGGCCAGCGGCGGGCTGTGGCTCACCGAAAACAGCGGAACTACCTGGACTCCACTCTTCGATGACCAGTCCTGGGTGGGCTTCGGCAGCGTGGCCATCTATGAAAAAGACAAGAACCTGATCTGGGCCGGAACTGGCGAGGAAAATTCTTCCCGCTCTTCCTATGCTGGTAGCGGGGTCTTCAAATCAACCGATGGCGGCAAGAGCTGGCAGCATATGGGCCTCACTGATACCCATCACATTGCCGAGGTGATAATCCATCCTGAGAATCCGGAGATTGTCTACGTGGCAGCCATCGGCCACCTTTATACCGAGAATGAAGAACGCGGAGTTTTCAAGACCGAAGACGGCGGTCGGACCTGGCAGAAAGTTCTATATATCTCTCCCAGAACCGGGGTCATCAGCCTGGTTATGGACCCGAGTAACCCGGAAGTTCTTTACGCTGCCGCCTGGGAAAGGATCAGGAAAGCCTGGAACATGACCGAAGCCGGTCAGGAAAGCGCCATCTACAAGACCGAAGACGGCGGCCGGACCTGGAGCAAAATCGTCAAAGGTTTCCCCCAGAACGAATACGTCGGACGTATCGGCCTGGCGGTCAGCCCGTCTAACCCCAAGGTGGTTTATGCTTTTCTCGACAACCAGGAGCCGAGGACCCAGCCCAGGCCGAGACCAGAAACAAAGAGCGCTCTGACCATCGAAGCCTTGAGGAAGATGAAACTACAGGATTTTCTCAAGCTGGAAGACGGCCAACTGGAAGCCTTTCTCCGCCAGAACCGGGCCCCCCAGGTTTTCACGGCCAGAGCCGTCAAGGAGGCGGTGCAGCAGAAAAAGCTGACCCTGCTGGAACTGGCTGACATCCTCCAGGGCGGAGCTAACGCCGCCCTGTTTACTACCCAGGTCAAGGGAGCCGAGCTCTACCGCAGCGATGATGGCGGGGCAACCTGGAAGAAAACTCACGAGGGCTTTTTATCCAATTCCATAGTCAACACCTACGGCTACTATTTCGGCAAGGTGTTCGTCTCGCCTGAGAATGAAAACGTGGTCTACCTGCTGGGTGTGCCGCTGATGAAATCCACCGACGGCGGCAAAACTTTTAAGGAAATTCCCGAGGCTGGCGGCTCGTACGGTTACGGCTACGCCGATGTTCATCCCGACCACCATGCCCTTTGGGTCAACCCCAACGACCCGCGGGAAGTCTGGATAGGCAACGACGGCGGCTTGAATGTCTCCTACGATGCCGGTCGGACTTTCCAGAGAATTGCCAACCTGCCGCTGGCCCAGTGCTATACCATCAGTTTTGACCTGGAAACGCCATACAACATTTACGTGGGACTCCAGGACAACGGGGTCAACGTCGGGCCGAGGGATTTTGTCTTCGGACGCCGCGACCGAGACTGGAAGATGATCTTAGGTGGCGACGGAGCTTTCGTTGAACCCAGCCTGGTGGAGAAGGGAATTGTCTATGCTGAATACCAGTTCGGCAGCCTCTTCCGGCTCAACCTGAATAACCCGCGGGAAAACAAATCCATCAAGCCGCAGCTCAAGACGGTTCAGGCCCCTTACCGTTTCAACTGGCTGACGCCATTTCTGATTTCAAAGCACAATCCTTTCACCCTGCTGCTGGGGGCCAATAAGGTGCTGAAGTCGGTCGACCGCGGCGATAACTGGCTGGAAATTTCTCCCGACCTCACCGACCGCAAGAATATCGAGGGTGACGTGCCCTTTGCCACCATCACCGCCCTGGCTGAATCACCCTTCACTCCGGAAGTGATTTATGCCGGAACCGACGACGGCAACGTCTGGGTGACCAGAAATGGCGGTTGTTCCTGGGAAAAGATAACCACCGGCTTACCCAAGAAATGGGTAACTCGGCTTGAAGCCAGCCGCTTCCAGCCGGGCCGGGTTTACCTGACGATGATCGGCTACCGCGAGGACGATTTCAGCACCTATGTCTTTGCCTCCGAGGATTATGGGAAGACCTGGCGCTCCATCAAGGGCAACCTGCCCGAGGAAGGCTGCAACGTCATCCGG
>JANLGB010000220.1:1386-3362 GCA_024653405.1 Candidatus Saccharicenans sp. | reverse complement strand
TTTGACCGACTCTTCCTCCTGAACAGACGCAGGCAGGAAGAAACCCTCAGACGCTTTCTCTGTTAAAGACAGCCGTCATTCCCACCTCCTTTCCTTCATATGATTTAAATATATTTTAATCTTTAATCAACCTGCTTTGTCAAGACCTTTCTGGCCACAGCCACCAGGGCTTAATTTCAATGGTTAGCCTGAACGGCCTAAATAATTTAAACAGTGCACCGTGACCCACGGCCGGCACTATATGTTCCCCCTTAATCCCGGGCCTTCTCCCCGGCCCTAAAAACCATTATTTTTTTATCTGGGCTTTCAGGGTAGAGATAAAGCTGTCCAGGAATTTAATTTTTTCTTCATTGCTGGCCAGGGCCCGGGCTTTCTCCAGGTACTCCACCGCCTTCGGTAAATCGCTTTTGTTGACATAACAGCGGGCAACCATCTCCAGGGTATCCAGGTCATCGGGTTTGGCAGCCAGGGCCTGTTCGAAGTAGCCCAGGGCTTCGTCCACCTTGTCCATCTCGAACAGGATCAGGCCCAGGTTATAAAGGTTGGTATAATTGGCCGGGTCCAGCTCGGCTGATTTCTTGTAATTCTCCAGGGCTTTGTCCATGTTTTTCAAGCTCTGGTAGCAGAAACCGAGCTGCTGGAAGGCTGGGGCGAATTCCGGAGCCATTTCTATTACTTTGGTTAACTCCGGGATTGCCTCTTCGTAACGTTGCTTCCGTCCCAGGGTCACACCCAGGAGATAATGAACGTTGGAGTCCTCCGGGTATTTTTCAGCCAGCTCCTGCAGCTGGCTCAGGGCGCTTTCCAGTTGGTTCTGCTGGATTTTTTGCATGACTTCTTCCACCGCAGCTTTAAGCTCTTTCAGGCTGGCCAGGGTTTTTAATTTTTCCCCCGAGGCCAGGATGATGGTTTCCATCTCCACTTTCTGCATTCTCTCCTGCGGCTGGGAAAAATCCCACTCAAAGGTTCTGGTCTCGTAACCTTCTTTCTTGACGGTGACCTGATAACGGCCGTGGGGCAGGCCGGACAGCACATACTTGCCGCTCTTGTCGGTCCTGACCCGATAATTGCGGCTGGTGTTTATATCCTGAAGAAAGATGTCCACCCCCGCCAGCGGGTTGCTGTCGGTATCGACCACCAGACCAAAAAGATGGTATTCGCGGTACTGGCCGTAGCCCTGGGACAAAACCAGGAAAAACACTAGGGCCACAAGAAAAACTTTACCTATGCATAGGCTGAAAAATTTTTCTTTTTTCATCTCCTTGACTCCTCTCCCTGATTCTTAAACTGGTTAGCCCGGGCCAGGGCTTCCTGGACTTTGGTCGGCTGACCCAGCCGGTTGTAAACATCAGCCAGAAGAAAATAACCCAGGGCTTTAAGTTCCGGGGTTCTGGCCTTTTCCAGGCCGGTGGTAACCAGCGGCAGGATTTCTTCCGGTTCATCCTGGCGCAGGAGTTTGCCCCGGGCATAGAAAAGGTAACCCTCGGCTTCAGACGGTGCGGTTTGCATTACCTTCTCCATTTGCTTTAGGTAACCTTCCAGGTCCCCGCCTTTGAGCAGAAGCTTGCCCAGGTTAAAGCGGGCCCGATAGTGGTCAGGATAATTTTCAATTTCCTGGGCATAGGCCTGGCGGGCCTCCTCCATTTTTCCCTGCTCTTCATACAATAACCCAAGATGAAAATAAGTTAAAGGAAATTTTGGATAATCCTGCAACACCTGTTTCAAAAGTTGCTCGGCCCGCTCGTACTCCTTGAGCCCAATCAGGCAGACAGCCAGGTTCTGCACGTTCCTGGTCATCTTAGGTTGAATTTCAACGGCCTTCTCTAAATAAGGTCGGGCCTGCTGGTGCTCCATCCGGGAAATATTGACTTCCCCCAGCAAGGTATACGCCTGGATGTTCCGGTCATCAATCGACAGGGCTTTTTTGCAGAGTGTGACCACATCCTCGGTCTTTCCTTCCCCGATAAGTATATTGG
>JANLGB010000220.1:0-1376 GCA_024653405.1 Candidatus Saccharicenans sp. | reverse complement strand
TATATTGGCCAGGCCGATCAGGGCCTGGACCGAGTTGGGGTCTTCTTTCAGGATTTCATCCAGGAGTTTCTTGGCCTCCTCCTTGCGACCCAGTTCCACATAACAGGTAGAGAGCAACAGCCGGGCCAGTGGAATACCAGGCTCCAGACTGAGAGCCCTCTCCAGGTTTCCCATCGCCTGGTCATATTTTTCATGGTTGATCCAGTCGCCGGCCTGCTGAATCAATTCGTAGACTTCCAGCTTGTCCTTGGGGTCTGCCAGCTCCTTAGCCGGCCTGGTCTTCATCTGGACCGAGGCCCCGATATAACCCAGGGCCGCCAGGCGTTCTATGGTTTCCGAATCCAGGCTGGCCGCCTGCGGCTCCGGTGCCCCCAGGCTGATTTCCTCCAGGAGGGCATCCAGCTCTCTCTTCAGTTTGAGACCAACCTCGGGGTAGCGATTCTGGACGTCACTTAGCTCCTTCGGGTCATTTTCCAGGTCATAGAGCTCGGGACGGGGAGCATCAATGAATTTGAACTCGGTGGTCCTTAAGCCCAGCAACGGGCTCCAGCCAAAATGCATATTTGGGATAAGAGATTCGCTGTAAGCGGGAACCTCCGCCTCTCTTTTGCCGGCCATCAACCGGGTCAAAGACCGGCCCTGAGTGGTCGGGACTTTAAGCCCGGCCATCTCAGCCATGGTCGGCAGTAAATCGACCACGCTGACCTGAGACTTTACCCGTCGTCCCTGGAGCTCAGGCTTAGGACTGGTGACAATGAGCGGGACATGAACGGCGTAATCATAAATAAAATAACCGTGGGCCAGCTCACCGTGGTCGCCCAGCCCCTCGCCGTGATCACCCACCAGGATGATAACAGTCCTGCGGTCCAAGCCCTGGCTCTTCAGCCAGGAATACAGCCGCCCGATCTGCTCATCCATGAAGGCAATTTCACCGTCATACAGGCTGACCGGCGGATAGTACTTATATTGAGAAAAATAAGGTTCGGGCGGTTCATAGGGCAGATGGGGGTCATAAAGGTGGACCCAGGCAAAGAAGGGCTGGTGGCCGTTTTCTTCCAGCCATTTCAGAGCTGAATCCACCACTTCGTTTCCCGGGCGCTGGACCGTGCCCAGGTCCAGCTGTTTGTATTTCTTCAGGTCAAAATGGTCATCGTAATAATCAAATCCCTGTTTCAAGCCCCAGCGACCATCGAGGACAAAGGCGGCTATGAAGGCTGCGGTCCTGTAGCCGGCGGCAGAAAAAATCTCGGCCGCCGTCAGCTGGGCATCGGCCAGGGCATTATTGCCGTTGACCCTGACCCCGTGGTAGGGCGGATAATAGCCGGTTAGGATCGAGCAATGGGCCGGTAAAGTCAACGGCGAAGCGGTGGCGCAAG
>JANLGB010000021.1:14547-17545 GCA_024653405.1 Candidatus Saccharicenans sp. | reverse complement strand
CTCTTGCGGGCGAAATCGGCCGCGGCCAGGTCAAAGCCGTAAGCTTTTAATCCCTGGTAGACAAGATAATTGGTCGGGGGCCAGATGGTGCCACGCCAGTATTGCTGGTCGGCAAAGGCCGGGTCATCGCGGGAAATGGTCGGCAGGACACAGTCTCCCCAGAATTCCTCCGGGTTCAGCAGGTGGCGGAGCATTTTCAGGGCCTGATTCTGGTCGGGAATCCTGGCCACCAGGGGGAAAAAGTTGGCCGCGGCTTTTCTCCTGGAGAAACGACCGTCCCAGTGGCGGTCGAAGTAAAAACCTTCTTTTTCGTTCCAGAGATGGAGGTTCACCAGCTTCTTGATTTTTTCATATTCTTCCAGGTACTTTTTCTGGTCGTCCTCCAGGCCCAGGAACCCGGCCAGCTGGGCCAGGCAATAGGAATCGAGAGCGTAGAGACTGTTCAGGTCAACACAGTTCATTTCCAGGGTGCCGGTTTTTTCGTTGAAACCGGATTCATCCCAGTTGG
Organism: Candidatus Saccharicenans sp.; assembly: GCA_024653405.1. GTDB lineage: Bacteria > Acidobacteriota > Aminicenantia > Aminicenantales > Saccharicenantaceae > Saccharicenans. The sequence goes on along the minus strand of JANLGB010000021.1, from coordinate 17,037 downwards.
GCAGGTCATCCTGTCCGGATTCCCACATCGCCCGTTGCTTGCCGCTGGCTTCCTTTTCCCAGGGAGGGACCTCGCCGGCTACCAGCCGGGCGTCACTTCCCCATTCCAGCAGGCCGTCGCGATTGCCATCGCGTCGCGGGTGTCCATCCGGCTGAACCTCGGTCCAGAATTGATGCCATTTTTTTAAGTAGGGATAGGCGAATTGCAGCAGCTGGCGGTCCCCGCTTCTTAGGAAAAGCTTAAGAACGGCCAAGGACCCGACCGGCGGCTGGGAGCGGTCGGGGGTGCCGTTAAACCGGCCCCGCCAGTTTGGGATGTTGCCGTTTGGATACTGGGTCTCCAGGACCGCTTTCACCACGTCGCTGGCCAGGTGCTGGCTCTCGACCGCCAGCTCCAGCGAGTTGAAGAATGAATCCCACTCGAAGATAGTCCAGTGGTCGGGTTGCCCGTCAGGCCGGGGAAAAATCCAGCCCCGGCCGGCCGGGGTGTAAAAACGGTGGTGGCCGTTTTGGTATAAACACATCCAGAACAGGTTGTTGGTGATGGCTTCGGCCGCCCCGGCATAAAGTCCCTTCACCTGGAGTCTTTTTTTAGCATAGGCCAGTTTTTCTTCGGCTAAAAAATTGTTGATGGCTCCGCCACTGCGGTAACGGTAAATGCGGTTATTAATGGTCTCCAGGCTCTCACCCGTGCCGGCGGCAAAGTGGAGTTCAGTTTCCTGGCCGATCCTGAAAGTCAGGTGGAGCTCCTTGCCCACCGGCTCCACTTTTTCCGGCTTGAAACTCAGCCAGCACAGGTAATGTTCGTTTTTACTGGCAGCTGACTGTCCATGTATGTAACCCGACTCGGGCAGATAAAAATAGCTGCCCTGGAAGTCCCAGGGAAAATAAAAAACGAGCTCTACCCGGTCGAGCAGGGCTGGGAAACGGTAGTGGCCGATGACCGTTTGTTCATCTCGCCGGCTCCATTCTATCAGCATCACGTACTCGTCCGGGGTGGGCTTGAGGAAGATGGGGGTTTCTCGACCTTTCTTAAACGGCAGGCGCAGGTCAAACTTCATCGAAGCGTAGAGTCCGTCGGGTGAATGGGGCCCAACTTCTGAAACCAGGTAGAAGAAATCCTGAAACTCGGCCAGCTTGTCCTGGCGGTACACCCGGGGGGCAAAGGCAAAAGCTGAGCCGGGACTGGCCACCACCACCATCCCCGGCCAGGCTCGGGGGTCAAGGGCCCCAATGAAGGTATTTTTCCAGGGATAGAAAATCTCAGCCCGGGAAGAGATAGTGACCAGTAGAATGGTCAGTGAGATGACCAGAACCAGCCACTTATTCTTCATGGCATAAAATTTAATAGATTTCGACCTTTTTATCAACCCTCAAAAGAGCCTGCAGGTTGGCCCGGTCGAGGCCGGATACCAAGCCCCGAAATTCAATCTGGCCATCGGTAAAAACCGCTTTAAATTTTTTCGGCCATGAATATAATCATTATCAGAACCGAGAGGAGGGACAATGGACTTTCTGAGATATTTCAAGTCGCAGCAGGGTGAGATGGTCAAGTTTCTCAAGACTCTGGTGCAGCTGGAGTCTCCCACTTCCGAAAAGAAGGCAGTTGACCGCTGCAGCGCCGAAATAGTTAAACAGCTGGCCGGCCTGGGGGTCAGAATTAAAAGATTTCCCCAGAAAGAAATTGGTGACCTGTATCTGATTGAATATGGAGCACCCAAGACCAGAACCGCCGCAGAGCCAATTTTGCTCCTCACCCACGTCGACACGGTTTGGCCTCTCGGGACCATAGACAAGATGCCCTTTTACCTGGTCGGAGACAAAGTCTTCGGACCCGGAGCGCTGGATATGAAGGCGGGAATCGTCCAGGCGGTTTTCAGCCTGGCAGCTATCAACAACCTCGGAGCCGTGCCCAGAAGGAAAATCTGGCTGTTCATCAATTCAGCCGAAGAAACCGGAAACGATGATAGCCACCGCCAGATAGCAGCCCTGGCCAGGAAAGCCGGCCTGGTTCTCTGCCTGGAACCAGGGCTGCCGGGTGGGGCCGTCAAGGTCCAGAGAAAAGGCCGGGTGGTGGTAAAAATCGATTGCCTCGGCCGGGCCGCTCATGCCAGCACCCCGGAAAAGGGCATCAATGCCATCGACGAATTGATGGCCCAGCTGCAGCGTTTGAAAAAATTAAAGATAAAAGATATGAGCCTGAATATAGGTTTGATCGGCGGCGGAGAAAAAGCCAACGTGGTGCCGGAAAAAGCCTGGGCCATCTGTGACCTGAGGTTCTGGACTTCCCGGGACCTCGACCAGATCAAATCTTTCCTCAGGGAGATGAAGCCCGGGCTGAAAGGGGCCAGGGTCAAGGCCAGCCTGCAGAGTTTTACTCCGCCCATGGAATTCCACCGGGCTTCCCGCGATTTGTTCGAACGGGCCCGGAAACTGGCCCAGTCTCTTGGCCTGAACCTGGTTCCCGGTCGCAGTGGCGGCGGCTCCGATG
>JANLGB010000021.1:9086-14537 GCA_024653405.1 Candidatus Saccharicenans sp. | reverse complement strand
TCCCATCTGGGCCGGCCCTGCCTGGACGGCCTCGGGCCCGAAGGAGAGGGCATGCATGCCGCTCATGAGCACCTGCTGCTGCCTTCCTTCGTGCAGAGAACAGCCCTGCTGACCAGTTTGCTCCTGGAATTATGACGGTTGACTTTATCTGGCAATTGAGGTTAATTATAAGTAACCATATAAAATCTAATCTTTGGAAGGAGGAATAATATGATAAAAAAGTATTATCTGCTGTCTCCCGGACCCACCCCCGTTCCGGAAACGGTGCTGTCGGTAGCGGCTGAACCCATCATTCATCACCGCACGCCTGAGTTTTCTAAGATTTTCATGGAGGTGACCGAGGGTCTGAAGTATGTCTTCGGAACCAAAGAGGACGTTTATATCCTGGCCGCCTCCGGCACCGGGGCCATGGAAACGGCAGTCATCAACACCCTGTCCCCCGGAGACAAGGTCATCACCATCAACGGCGGTAAGTTCGGCGAAAGGTGGGGTAATATCTGCCGAGCTTACGGCCTGGAAACCAGGGAAATCGTCATCCCCTGGGGCGAGGATTTCAGCCCAGAACAGTTGGCCGCGGAAATCAAGAACAATCCTGGAGTGAAAGCGGTTTTCACTACCCTGTCTGAAACCTCGACCGGAGCCATTTTTGACATCCAGGGGTTCGGCCAGGTGGTAGCCGGGACAGAGGCCATCCTGGTAGTGGACGGAATTTCTGGAGTCGGGGCTACTCCCTGCTACATGGATGACTGGAAGGTGGATATCCTGGTCAGCGGTTCTCAGAAATCCTTCATGATTCCGCCGGGGCTGGCCTATATCGCTTTCAGCCCTAAAGCCTGGAAGCTGGTGGAAACCTCCAAGCTGCCCAAGTTCTATTTCGATATCAAAAAATATCGGAAAAACCTGGAAAAGCAGACCACGCCCTGGACTCCGGCTGTCTCACTCATCATTCAGCAGAAGAAAGCTCTGGACATCATAAAGAACATGGGGCTGGAAAAGCTGCTCCAGCATCACCAGACCCTGGGTGAAGCCACCAGAGCTGCGGTCAAGGCCATCGGGCTCCAATTGCTGGCCAAGAGGCCGGGGAACATCTTGACCGCGGTCAAAACCCCGGCCGGAGTGGATGGCAACAAGCTGGTTAAGACCATGCAGAGTAAATACATGGCCTATATTTCTAATGCCCAGGACCCGCACAAGGGAGAATTTTTCCGGATTGCTCACCTGGGCTATATGGGTGGTTTTGATATCGTCACGGCCCTGTCCGCCCTGGAAATGACGCTCCTCGACCTGGGCTACGACCAGTTCCAGGCGGGCGCCTCGGTGGCGGCGGCCCAAAAGATTTTGCGGGAGGGATGGCAATGACCAGAATTTTAATCGCTGATCACCTCGATCCCGAGGCGGTCGAAGAATTGAAAAAAATTCCTGGTTTTGAGGTTACCGTTAAAACTGGCTTATCCGAAGCTGAGCTGGTCCAGATTATCCCCGGGTTTGAAGTGGCTGTGGTTCGCAGCGCCACCAAGATTACCCGGCCGGTGATCGACGCCGGGAAGGACCTGAAGCTGCTCATCAGAGCCGGCATCGGGCTGGACAACATCGACGTGGCCGCAGCCAAAGAAAAGGGAATTGAGGTGGCCAATACCCCGGCCGCCACTTCCATCTCAGTGGCCGAGCACACCCTGGGGTTAATGCTGGGAGCAGTACGGCACCACGGTCCGGCCAACCTGTCGATGAAACAGCACAAGTGGGAAAAGAAAGCCTTCACTGGGACTGAGCTTTATGGCAAGACTCTGGGCATCATCGGTTTCGGACGAATCGGGAAAGAAGTGGCTAAGAGAGCCCTGGCCTTTGGTATGACAGTCGTGGCTTACGACGTCATCCCGATTACGACTGACCTGCCGGTCAAGCCGGTCAGCCTGGAAGAGCTGCTGGCTCAGGCCGATATCATCACCCTGCATGTCCCCAAGACTCCGCGGCCGATTCTGGGCCAGGCCGAATTTGCCCGGATGAAGGACGGCGTGGTGATTGTCAACGTGGCCCGGGGCGGCGTGGTGGAAGAGAAAGCCTTGCTCCAGGCCCTGAATTCGGGCAAGGTCAAAGCTGCGGCTCTGGACGTCTTTGAAAAGGAACCGCCCGAGGATTTCAGCCTGGTTGACCATCCGAAGGTTACGGCCACTCCCCACTTAGGAGCTGCGGCTGAGGAAGGTCAGAAAAGAGCCGGGCTGGAAGTGGTCAGGATTTTGAAAGAAAAATTCGCCCGCTGACGATTGCTGTAAATCGGTTATCGCCCGCATCTTCCGTAAATTACAGGAAGGTGTAAAATAGCGGTGAGAACAAGTCATGGTCTATCTTGATAATAATGCCACTACTCCCCTGGACCCCCAGGTGGCCGAAAAAATGTCCTGGTTCATCCGGGAACATTTTGGCAACCCCTCTTCCCTCTATCCCATCGGGCGTCAGGTTAAGGAGCTGCTGACCGAAGCCCGGGAACAGGTAGCCAGGGCCATCGGGGCCCAACGTGGCGAGATAATATTTACCGGTTCAGGAACCGAGTCGGATAATTTTGCCATCATCGGGGTGCTGGAAGCCAGGCCGGAAAAAAAGGAATTCATAACCTCGGCCATCGAGCACCCGGCCGTTTTAGAAACGGCCCGTTACCTGGAAAAAAGAGGTTACATTGTTCATTATCTTCCGGTTGACCGTTACGGCCTGGTGGACCTCAACTTCTTCGAATCTGTAATCTCCGATAGAACCAGTTTGGTGTCGGTCATGCTGGCTAACAACGAAATCGGCACCGTCCAGCCACTGGAAGAGATTATCAGAATAGCCCGGCGCTTCGGGGTGCCGGTTCATACCGACGCCGTCCAGGCCTTCGGCAAGATGGAAGTGAACGTCCGCAAGCTGGAAGTCGACCTGCTGACGGTTTCATCGCACAAGATTTACGGGCCCAAGGGAGTGGGGGCTCTTTACATTAGAAAAGGAACAGCAATTGCCCCCTTCATCCACGGCGGGCATCAGGAATTTGGCCTCAGGGCGGGTACGGAAAACACCGCCGGAATCATCGGCTTCGGGGAGGCGGCCCGGATTCTGCAGGACAGGTGGAAGAAAGACAAAGAGCGGCTGGAAAAGCTGGCTGAGAAATTGAAATCAGGCCTGGAAAAAACTATCCCCAACATCATCTTTAACGGCCATCCGGACCAAAGAATCAAGACCACGGTCAACTTTGCTTATCCCGGACTGGAAGCTGAAGCCATCCTGCTGGCGCTGGCCACCAAAGAGATCTATGTTTCCACCGGCTCGGCCTGCAGCGAAGAATCGGAAGAGGCTTCCCATGTGCTCCTGGCCATCGGCCTGAAGCCGGAAATTGCCAGGTCGGCCATCAGGATGTCTCTGGGTCGATTTAACCGCGATGAGGATGTGGACATTGTCCTCAAAGAGATGCCGGAAATCGTGGCCAGGCTACGGGCCATCTCGCCTTTTCAACCGGAGGTCTAACCCGAATAGATTTGGCTGGCTCAGGACTGGAAAATGATTATTGTCATCGGAGAATTGTTGAATTCCAGCCGGCAGCCGGTGGAAGAAGCTTTCCTCAAGCGGGAGGCCGGTTATCTGGTCAACCTGGCCCTGGAGCAGGAGAAAGCTGGCTGTTCCTACCTTGACCTTAATGCCTCCACCCTGCTGGAACAGGAAGTGGAAATAATCTCCTGGATCATTCCCCTAATCCAGGACAGGGTTTCAATTCCTATCTCCATCGACAGCACCAACCCGGCTGCCCTGGAGACCGGGCTCAGGGTTCACCGCGGCCGGGCCCTATTAAATTCCCTGCCCGGCAAGCAAAAGGAGCTGGAAAAAATCATTCCCCTGATCAGGGATTACCGACCCCAGGTTATTGTCTCCTGTCTTGATGACCGGGGTTTTCCCCAAACCTCGGAACAGACGGTGGAGATTGCCGAAAGAATCGTGAACCGGCTGTTCGGCCAGACTTCAGTCACTCCCGAAGATATTTTTCTGGACCTGCTGGTGAAGCCCCTGGCCGTGGCCCCGGAGGCGGGGCGACTTTTCCTGGAAAGCCTGCTTCTGGTGCGGAAAGAACTTCCGGGCATCAAGACGGTGGCCGGCTTGAGCAATGTGTCTTACGGCCTGCCCCGGCGACGAGTGGTGAACCTGACCTTTCTTACCAACCTGATCGGTCACGGGCTGTCGGCGGTGATTGCCGACCCGCTGCATCCCGATTTCTGGATGACAGTTATCGTCAGCGAGTTCCTGAATAACCGGCCCGGTGCGGCCGATAGATTTCTGGCCTGGGCCCGGGCCAGCCTGAAAGAAGATTAGTATTCCGACTCCGGCTTCCTCAGCTGTTTCAGGTAGGTCTCCCGCACCCGCACGAAAAATTCCTGGTAACCAGGCTGATGGAAATCAGGGTAAGTCCAGTCCAGCAGCCTGAGGCCCTGTCTCGTGAACAACAGTTCCAGGTGGGCATATATTCCCTCGGCCAGGGGCAGGCGGTGAGCAAAATCCTTGGTCGTGGCCATCACCAGAGCGGCGGCGTTCAAGTAACCTGGGTCCAGGTTGACCGGCCGGGGTGGCTGTGAGAATAATGTTTTGAACTCTTCTTCCAGGCGGTTGGTCCAGAGCTTGATGGACGGTAATTCCTCGGGCTGAATCAGGCGCTCAAAACTGACAAAAGAGCGGAAAAGCTCCTTTCCCATCTGCGGCGCATAGTAGTCAGTAAAGGTAAAAGGAAAAGATAGGCTGCGGTGGTCATACGGACCAAATCTGTCCACCAGGCAGGCTTCAGCCTTTTCCCGGATTTCTTCTCGGGGGAAGATAATACCGCAAATAAGTTTGACCGGTTTGAAAGGTTTGACCTCAGCCATTGTTTACAGGGATAAATTAGAGCAGATGAATTTATTTGGCAAGACCGAAAAAGAAAGAATCGGTCAGGATGCAGGCCGTCCGGCCCGGATTGATTTAAGCGGTTATTTTGATATAATTCATTCACTATGAAATGGGTATACGTCGAGGACATCAGCCACTACAACGGACAGGAAGTCGAAATCAGGGGCTGGGTTTACAATAAGCGTTCCAGCGGCAAAGTTCGTTTCCTCCTGATCCGCGACGGCACCGGACTCATCCAAGGAACTATCTTTCATCCGGATAAGGATTTTCCCCTGTTTAAGGTCTTTGATGACCTGACCCAGGAGTCCTCGGTTATAGTCAGAGGAAAAGTCAGAGAAGACCGCCGAGCGCCCGGTGGCTACGAGCTGGAAATTTCGGAGATTGAAGTCATCCAGATTGCCCGGGATTATCCCATCACTCCCAAGGAACATTCCGTCCCCTTCTTGATGGAGCACCGCCACCTCTGGCTGCGCTCTCAGAAACAGCACGCCATCCTTCAGGTTAGAGCGGAAACGGTCCGGGCCATCCGTGATTTTTTTGACGGCCGCGGTTTCAGGC
>JANLGB010000021.1:4190-9076 GCA_024653405.1 Candidatus Saccharicenans sp. | reverse complement strand
CACCGATTCTTACGCCCAGCGCTTGTGAGGGCACCACCACCCTGTTTGAAACCCAGTATTTCGACCAGAAAGCTTATCTCAGTCAGAGCGGCCAGCTTTACAACGAAGCCACGGCTGCGGCTTTCGGCAAAGTCTACTGTTTCGGACCGACTTTCAGGGCCGAAAAATCGAAGACCCGCCGTCACTTGATCGAGTTCTGGATGGTCGAGCCGGAGGTCGCCTTCGCCACCCTGGAAGATATCATCGAGCTGGGCCAGGACCTGATCATGTTTATCCTGGAAAGAGTCCTGGAAAGAAGAAAGCAGGACCTGGAAATCCTGGAGAGGGATACCGCCCCCCTGGAAAGAATTGCCAAGCCCTTCCCCCGGCTGACCTATGACGAGGCTGTTAAACAGCTCATAGAAAACGGCTCCCAGATGACTTACGGCGACGATTTTGGAGCGCCGGAGGAAAACATTCTTTCCCGGCTTTATGACCGCCCGGTTTGTGTCACTCACTTTCCGGCCAAAATCAAGGCTTTTTACATGCAGCCCGACCCGGTGAGGCCAGACCTGGCCCTGGGCGTGGATTTTATGGCCTCGGAAGGTTACGGGGAAATAATCGGCGGTGGTCAGAGAATTCATGACCTGGAACTGCTGGAGCGAAGGATCCAGGAATTCAACCTACCAAAAGAAGCCTACGAATGGTATGTTGACCTGCGCCGCTACGGTACCTTTCCCCATTCCGGGTTTGGACTGGGGCTGGAAAGAACCGTGGCCTGGCTCTGCAAATTGCCTCATATCAGGGAGACCATTCCCTTTCCCAGGTTGCTGTACCGAATCTATCCCTGAAACTGTGATTGATGCCTAAAGTCTCTTTAATCACTCTCGGCTGCGCCAAGAACCTGGTTGATTCCGAGGTGATGCTAGCCAGGCTGGACCAGAAGGGTTACAGCTTCAGCGCCGACCTGGACCAGGCCGAAATCCTGATCATCAACACCTGCGGTTTCATCAGTCCGGCCCGGGAGGAAGCCCACCAGGCCATTGAACAGGGCCTCCTCTGGAAAAGTCAGAAAGCTGGCCGGCTGCTGGTGGTGGTCGGCTGTTATGTGGAAAGAGCTCCGGATTACCTTCGGGTTCGTTATCCGGGTGTAGATATCTGGAGTGGAGTCAGCTCTTTTGACCGGATTGATGACACTATCGAGAAGAAAAGAGACCTGCCGGGTCGGGGGACATTTCTTCTGGACCACAGGACCCCACGGGTGATTACCACCGGTCCCCACTGGGCCTACGTCAAGATCTCCGAAGGTTGTTCTCACCGCTGTGCCTTCTGCAGCATTCCGCTGATCAAGGGGCCCTATAAATCCAGAACCATCGAGTCGGTGGTCAGGGAGGTTCGGAACCTGGCCGCTCTTGGTATCAAGGAAATTAATCTTATTTCCCATGACACCACTTATTTCGGTCGCGACCGGAAAAAACCCGGCCGCCTGGTCTCGCTTCTTAGAAAATTGCTGGCGGTAAAAGGAATAGAATGGATCCGGCTTCTTTATGGTTATCCCGAAGAGGTTGACGACAGCCTGCTGGAGTTGATGCTGGAAACGAAAATGTGCCGCTACCTGGACCTGCCCTTCCAGCATGCTTCGCGCCCGGTTTTACAGGCCATGGGCCGGGGCCTGGATGGTCCCCGGGCTTTAAGACTGCTGGAGAAAATCAGAAACAAAGTTCCGGGTGTGGTCATCCGCAGCTCCTTGATTGTCGGTTTCCCGACCGAGGGCAAAAAAGAATTCAAAGAACTGCAGGCCTTTGTGGCCCGGGCCCGGTTTGAGCACCTTGGTGTTTTTTGTTACTCTTCAGAAAACGGGACACCGGCTGCCCGTCTTGGAGACCGGGTACCTGAAACTGAGAAGAAAAGAAGGCAGCAGGCCATAATGCTCCAGCAAAGAGAAATTTCCAGGGAATTTTACCGGACTTTTCTCGGGCAGAAGCTGGAAGTCATAATCGAAAGCCCCCTGCCAGAGCGACCTGGTTTTCTGGCAGCCCGGGCCAGGTTCCAGGCGCCGGAAGTTGATGGCCGGGTGCTAGTACAACTCAGCCCGGAACTCCACCGGAAAAGCCTGCCTCCCTTTTTGCCGGTTGTTATCAGCCGCAGCCTGGATTATGACCTGATGGGAAAGATGAACCATGGTTAAACTGGCCAAGATTATTTCTACTTTTTTCGGGCTGGGTCTTTTTCCCCTGGCCCCGGGTACCCTGGCCAGCCTGGCCATGGTGATACTGTATAAATATTACCTGCACCGCCTGTCCTGGCCGCTTTATCTGTTCCTGGTGCTGGTGATTTTTCTGGCCGGGGTTTATTTTTCCACCGTCTATGCCCGCAGCTTGAACCTGAAGGACCCGGGCAAGGTGGTGATCGATGAAGTGGCCGGCCAGCTCTTGGCCGTCTTCCTGCTGCGGTCGGATTGGCTTATTCTAGGAGTTGATTTTATTCTTTTCCGCTTCCTGGATATTATCAAGCCCATGGGAGTAAAAAAGTTGGAGACGCTACCCGGTGGCTGGGGCATAATGGCTGACGACCTGGCCAGCGGGCTGGTGGTCAATATCTTGTTGCAGATTTTTATCCTGGTTTTCGGCATATAATAAGTTTGGTATAAATTAGATGGGCACACCCAAGAGAAAAAGGCATAGAATTGAATTCATAGCCGTCGGCAGCGAATTGCTATCGCCCCATTTCCTGGAAACCAATTCCCTTTATCTCGCGGAAAAACTGCAGGAACTGGGCTGGCGGCTGTCTTTCAAAACGGTGGTTGGGGACAATCTGGAAGAGCTCAAGGAGGCGGTTGGCCTGGCCCGGCAACGTAGTTGGTTGATTTTGATCTCCGGCGGGCTGGGTCCAACCGAAGACGACCGCACCCGGCAGGCCGTAGCTGAGGTGCTGGGAGCCAGGCTTGTTTTCAACCAGGCCATCCTGGAAAAAATTCGGCAGAGATTTGAAAGTCGCGGTCTCAGGATGACCCCGTCCAACCGCCGCCAGGCTTACGTGATTGAGGGAGCCGAGGTGCTGGACAATCCCCACGGGACCGCACCCGGGCTGTGGCTGGAAAGCCGGAAAGAGGTCATCATCCTGTTACCCGGCCCGCCCTCTGAATTGAAACCGATGGTGGAAAACCTGGTGCTGCCGCGGCTCAAAAAATACGGTCAGGTCAGGGTGTTAAGAGCTAGCCTCAGAATAACCGGGGCTGGCGAATCCTTCATAGAAGACAGGATCAAGCCGGTCTATAAAGACCTGCCAGAAAACCTGCAGCTCATCACCCTGGCCTCTCCGGCGGATATCCAGATCAGGCTGGAAATGACAGTCGGAAGCCAGCCCGAAAAAGATGAAAAAACTTTTGAACGGATAAAAAATAGAATTATCCGCCGGTTGGGGCCGCTGGTCTATTCAGTCGAAGGCCGGTCCCTGGAAGAGGTTGTCGGGCAGAAGCTGAAGGCCGCCGGCCTGAAGCTGGCCTGCGCTGAATCCTGTAGCGGCGGCCTGCTGGCTAACCGCCTGACCAACGTTCCCGGTAGTTCCGACTATTTCTTGGAAGGACTGGTCACTTACAGCAATCAGAGCAAGATGAGGGAGCTGGGTGTGCCGGAAGAGTTGCTGGCGGCTAAGGGTGCGGTCAGTGAAGAAGTGGCCAGGGTCATGGCTGAGAACATGCGAGAAAAATCAGGGGCCGATTTGGCCCTGTCCACCACCGGCATTGCCGGGCCGGGGGGCGGAACGCCGGCCAAACCAGTGGGGCTGGTTTATACCGCTCTGGCTTTTCCCGGGGGTTCGCTGGTAATTCGGAATCTTTTCCGGGGCAACCGGGAACAGATCAAATTTCAGGCTACTCAAAAAGCTCTGGATATGTTAAGGTTGAAATTGATAGAAATGGAAAAGAAAACACAGCTCAAATGAGAATCTTTATTGCTATTGACTTGACCCCTGAGATCAAGACCCAACTGGCCCAAACCGTCCGCTTGCTGAAGCCGATGGCCATGAACATCAAATGGGTGGCGCCCGAGAATTACCACCTGACCCTGAAGTTCATCGGCGAAGTGACCGAGTCCCAGGTGGAAATAATCAAGACGGTGCTGGAAGAGATGGCTGCCCGGCACGGAAGCTTTCGACTGGCGGTTAAAGGCAGCGGGAGTTTTCCTCCGGGTCAGAGCCGAATGAGGGTCATCTGGGTGGGGCTCGAAGCCGGACCGGAACTCCAGGCCCTCCAGTCTGACCTGGAGGATTCCTTAAGCCGGCGGGGGTTCGAACGAGAAGAAAGGCCCTTCTCCCCTCACCTGACCATCGGCCGGGCCCGCGAAGCGCAACGCCAGGACAGGCTGAAGGCCGAGCTGGAAAAGCTGGGGTCGAAGGAATTCGGGGTGATGGAAGTTAAAGAAATCAATCTGTTTCAGAGCATTCTCCGCCCGAATGGTCCTGAATATAAAATTATCAGTAGCTATTGCCTCAAATGAAAATTCTCTGGGTCTTGTTATCCTATCTTATCGGGGCTTTCCCCACTGGCTATTTACTGGTCCAGCGGGCGGCCAGAAAAGATATCAGGGAAATCGGCAGCCGTTCGACCGGGGCCACCAACGTTCTCCGCTATGGCGGCTGGAAACTGGCTATTCCAGTAATGGTCGTTGATATCCTTAAAGGTTTCTTACCGGTATTGGGGGCCTTGAGGCTTTTTTCCGACCGCCGGCTGGCAGTCCTTAGCCTTCTGGCCGCGGTTATAGGTCATTGTTACCCCATTTACCTCAAGTTTAAGGGTGGCAAGGGAGTGGCCACCACCGTCGGGGGACTGTTGTTCCTGGCTCCCCTGCCCCTGGCCATATGTCTATCTTTAACTCTGCTGGTGCTTTTTCTCTCAAGGTTTGTATCCC
>JANLGB010000021.1:0-4180 GCA_024653405.1 Candidatus Saccharicenans sp. | reverse complement strand
GTATCCCTGGCCACTTTAAGCGGGCTGTTTTCCTTTCCCTTCCTGGTGCTTCTTATGACCGGGGATAAATTTCTGTTCTGGTCAGGCTGGCTTTTTTTCCTGATCATTCTTTTCCGGCATCGGGAGAACATCCAGAGGTTGGTAGCAGGAACCGAAAGAAAATTTGGAGAGAGAATCAATGGTTAAATTCGGAGTCATCGGGGCCGGGAGCTGGGGTTCAGCCCTGGCTTATTATCTCGGGCGATTGGGCTTCCCCACCAGACTATGGGTCAGAGAAGAAGAGGTCCTGTCGAACCTGCTTCAGACCAGGGTCAACCATACCTTCCTCCCAGGCTACGAGTTCCCGGTGACAGTTACCTTTCACCGCACCATTCCCGAAGTCATTAACGACAGCGAGGTAATTTTCGTGGCTGTCCCTTCGCAGTTCTGCCGCCAAATTTATCATAGAATGGATGAGCACCTGAGCAAAAACCAGCTGGTGGTCAGCCTGACCAAGGGACTGGAGCAGAAAACCTTTAAGACCATGACCGAGGTCATGGAAGAAGTTTTTTCGGCTGCCAGGAAACCGAAGCTGGGGGTGCTCTCCGGGCCAAGCTTTGCCCGCGAAGTGGCCGCCGGTCATCCAACGGCTCTGGTGCTGGCCTGCAGGGACCAGTCCTTGGCCCGGCAATTGCAGGAAACGATTTCCAGTCGCCAGCTGAGGATTTATACTTCAACCGACCTGGTCGGGGTGGAGCTGGGCGGAGCGGTCAAAAATGTCTTGGCCATTGCCGCTGGCATATCTGTCGGCCTGGGCTACGGCTATAATTCCCGGGCCACTCTCATCACCCGGGGGCTGGTGGAGATGACCAAGCTGGGCCAGGCCCTGGGCGCCAGAAAAGAAACTTTTTGCGGGTTGGCCGGTCTCGGCGACCTGGTCCTGACCTGCACCAGTGAGCTGAGTCGCAATTACCGGGTTGGGCTGGAATTGACAAGGGGCAAGTCTTTAAGGCAAATATTATCAGAGATGAAAATGGTGGCCGAGGGTGTTAGGAATACCCTGACCGTGCATAAACTGGCCCTGCACAAAAAGGTCGAGATGCCCATCTGCCACCAGGTCTATGAAGTTCTTTACCGGGGGAAACCAGCTCACAAAGCCCTGGAAGAATTGATGTCCAGAAGCCTCAAGGAAGAAAAAACATGAATCTCTGCCATTGTCATAGATTCGGGAGGGAAAAATGAAAAGCCAAAAAATTCAGTCCGTTCTGGTGCTCTTTCTGGTGCTGGCCCTGACTACCTGTGCCTCCACCCAGAGCAAGCTGGACAAGGCCAAAGCCAAAGACCCCCAGTACCAGTATAACCTCGGTCTGTTTTACCTGAATAATAACAACCTGGATGAAGCCATCAAGTATTTCAATAAAAGCCTGTCGCTCGACCCCAAAAACCATCTGGCCTGGAATGCCCTGGGGCTGGCCCAGTCGATAAAGGGCAATTTTGAAGCCTCAGTCCAGGCTTTCCGCAAGGCTCTGGAAGCTAACCCCCAGTTTACTGAAGCCCGTAATAATCTCGGCACCATATATTTTGAGCTGGGCCAGTATGATAAGGCTGAAGCCGAATACCGCCAGGCCCTGCTCGACCCCAACTACACCAGCCGGGAATTGCCGTATTACAACCTGGCCCGGTTATTCTTCGTCCAGGAAAAATACGATGAGGCTTACGATAATGTTCAGAAGGCCATCCAAGTCAAGAACCGTTTTGCCATGGCCCATAACCTGAGGGGTCTGATCCTGGAAAAAACGGGTGACCTGGAAGAAGCGGTTGTGGCCTTTGAACAGGCGGTGAAGATTGTGCCCGAGGATACCACTTTTCTTTTCAACCTGGCCCGAGCCCAGTATGATACCGGCCAGTACCGTAAGTCCAAGGAAAATTTTGAGAAGCTCTACCCGCGGCTGGTATCGCAGGAAGACCGGGATGCGGTCAAGAAATACCTGGAAGAATTAAAGAAACTGGTTAAAGATTAAGAAGCGAAAATCACCGCTCCTGATCTTTCCTTTATCTATCAAGTTCTGAAAGATTTCAGGTTCCTTCCCGCCAGCCTTTAAGGTATTTTTTCTGCTCGACCGTCAGCCGGTCAATCGTGATGCCCATGGATTCCAGTTTCAGGCGGGCGATTTCCCGGTCGATTTCTTCGGGCACCGGGTAAACCTGTTTCTTCAATTCCGATCCGTGCTGCTTGAGGTAAAGGACGCTCAAAGCCTGGTTGGCGAAACTCATGTCCATGACCATGGCCGGGTGCCCCTCGGCTGCTGACAGGTTGATCAGGCGGCCCTCGGCCAGGACAAACAGCCTCCGGCCACCGGGCAGCCGGAATTCTTCTACAAACGGCCGTAGCTGGCGGCGGCTCCTGGCCAGAGCTTTCAGGGCCGGCAGGTCAATTTCCACGTTAAAATGCCCGGCGTTGGCGATTATAGCTCCGTCCTTCATCCGGCGGAAGTGCTCGGCCCGAATAACATTCTTATTGCCGGTGACCGTAATGAAGACATTGCCGACCCTGGCTGCCTCGGCCAGAGACATTACCTGGAAACCGTCCATGAGGGCTTCCAGGGCCTTCAGGGGGTCGACCTCGCAGATGATGACCCTGGCTCCGGCTCCTCTGGCCCTGGTGGCCACACCCTTGCCGCACCAGCCATAGCCGCAGACGACCACGGTCAGGCCAGCCAGCAGGATGTTGGTGCAGCGCAGGATACCGTCGATGGTACTCTGCCCGGTTCCATAGCGGTTATCGAACAGGTGCTTGGTCAGGGCATCATTGACGGCAATGATCGGGTAAGCCAGGACTTTATTCTCGGCCATGCTGCGCAGCCTGATGACCCCAGTGGTGGTCTCTTCCGTTCCGCCGATTATCGAAGCCAGCAAACCAGTCTTCTTCTGGTGCAGGGTGGAAACCAGGTCGGCTCCGTCATCCATGGTGACCTCCGGCCGATGGCCGAGAGCTTTTTCCAGGTGCCGGTAGTAGCTCTTCTGGTCTTCACCCTTGATGGCGAAGACCGGTATCCGGTCTTGTTTGACCAGTGAAGCGGCTACTTCGTCCTGGGTGCTGAGGGGGTTGGAGGCGGCCAGCCTGACCTCGGCCCCGCCGGCCTGCAGGGTCTGCATCAGGTTGGCAGTCTCCGAGGTTACGTGCAGGCAGGCTGCAATCCTCAGTCCCCGGAGGGGTTTTTCTTTAGTCCATTTTTCCTTGATTTTGTTCAGCACCGGCATCGACCGGGCAGCCCATTCAATGCGGCGACGGCCGTCTTCCGCCAGTCTTAAATCTTTGATTTCAAATTCCATGATTTGTTCTCCCGGGTTAGATTTATCTAACAAAATTTTATTTTTATGGTTTGTTCTACTTCAAGCCGGCTTCCCTTCTGAGGATATCAGCCTTATCGGTTCTCTCCCAGGTGAATTCAGGTTCGTGGCGGCCGAAATGCCCGTAACAGGCAGTCTTCCGGTATATTGGTCGCAGCAAGTCGAGCTGTTGAATCATGCCCTTGGGCGTTAACTGGAAATGAGCCTGAACCAGTTCTTCCAGAAGTTCTTCACTCACCTGGCCAGTGCCGAAAGTATCAATCATTACGGATACCGGTCTGGCAATGCCGATGGCATAGGCTATCTGCACCCCCACCCGGTCGGCCAGTCCGGCAGCCACGAGGTTCTTGGCCACGTAGCGGGCCATGTAAGAACCGGAGCGGTCTACCTTGGTCGGGTCTTTGCCAGAAAAGCAACCCCCGCCATGACTGAAGACGCCGCCGTAGGTGTCGACGATTATCTTGCGCCCGGTCATACCAGTATCGGCCAGCGGCCCACCGATTTCAAAGCGTCCTGTGCCATTGATGTAAACCTTCTGCCAGGTATTCTTATCCAGCAGATGGGCCGGGATGACCTTCTTGATGACTTCTCTTTTTATGTCCTCCTTCAGGCTGTTGCTGTCCACGGTGGCATTGTGCTGGGCGGCGATGACCACCGATTCCACTCGGACCGGGCGCTGGCCGCTGTATTCCACGGTCACCTGGGTCTTGCCGTCGGGACGGAGGTAGGGCAAGATTTTTTCTTTCCTCACCTGGCTCAGCCGCCGGGCCAGCTTGTGGGCCAGGACAATCGGCAACGGCATCAACTCTTCGGTTTCCCGGCAGGCATAGCCGAACATCAACCCCTGGTC
>JANLGB010000219.1:265-3370 GCA_024653405.1 Candidatus Saccharicenans sp. | reverse complement strand
AAGAATAAATTTTTCGGGCGAGTGAAAATAAAATGGAAGAAGGTGAAACTTACCTGATAGGTGAGAGTAGCCTCTGGCCCAGCCGCCACCGGTTGACAGGCTGTCGGTTGCCGTAGTACCTCTGGCCGGACAGTTCGTCTCCGGTTGTTGGCTTGGAGCCAGTGACGGAGGCGAACGTTGCCGGTAAAAAGATTTAAAAAACAGCCACAACTCTTCTTTTCTAATCAAGCCAACCTTTAATAATCTGTTTTTGATTTTCTCGTCCCAGCAGAATTTTTTGGCCAATATTTTAAACCTACCCTTAGATATAACTTTTCTGATTTTCACCAGGAGGTGGGCCTGATGTCGGCTAAAAAGAGAGGTCTGTGGGCCCGGCTTTTCAACAGCCGCCTGGAAGAGGAAGAAAAGAAGGCTATCATCCAGGATGTCAGCCAGTACGAAAGCCAGCTGATTGAAACAGCTGCTTGCCACTGGAAAAAGTCTTTCAGAGATTACAGAGTTCACCAAAAGGCCTGAGCTCAAAAGAAGCTGAAGAAAGGCTGGAAGAGTACGGCCCAAACGAGTTGCCGACCAAGAAAAAGCTTGGTTTCTGGGAAGACATGTTTCGCCGGCTGAAAAGCCCCCCTTGTTCTTCAACTTTTGGCCATTGCCATTATTTCCGCCTTCCTCGGCGAGTTGAAATCAACTTTCCTAGTCAGCCTGATGGTCTTGTTGAGCGTCGGGCTATCGTACGTGCTTGACCGAAGGTCTTCTCAGGCGGTTGAGGCTCTCGGCAAAAGAGTGAAGTCGAAAACCCTGGTCTTGCGAAACGGGGTAGAAACAGAAATAAACATCTCAGAAGTTGTGCCTGGAGATGTAGTTCTGTTAAACGCCGGTTCAATCATACCAGCCGATTTGAGGTTAATCCAAGCCAAGGACTTTTTTGTCAGCGAATCAGCCCTGACCGGCGAATCTATGCCGGTAGAAAAAACAGCTGTAACTCCGGCCACTCCCCCGAAGAGTGCCCTGGAGCTGAGTAACACCTGCTTTTTTGGCACGTTTGTCATCAGCGGAACAGCCCGTGGCCTGGTCATAAACACCGGGGCGAAAACGATTTTTGGTGCCATTTCGGAACGGCTGACGGAAGAACCGCCTCAGACCAGTTTTGACCGGGGGGTCAAGGATTTTACCTTCTTGATGATTCGCTTCATGTTGGTCATGGTGTTTACGGTGATTTTTATCGTCGGGTTGACTAAGGGTAATTGGCTGGAAGCTCTGCTTTTTGGCATCTCCATCGCCGTCGGCCTAACCCCGGAAATGCTGCCGATGATTATCACCGTCAACCTGGCCAAGGGTGCCCTGTCGATGGCTAAGAAAAAAGTCATCGTCAAGCGCCTGCCGGCTATTCAGAACTTGGGGGCCATGGATGTTCTCTGTACTGATAAAACTGGCACGCTGACTCAAGACCGGGTGGTGCTGGAAAAGCATGTTGATATCCTTGGCCACACCAGTCAGGACGTTCTGGTCTATGCTTACCTGAACAGCTATTTTCAAACCGGTCTGAGAAACCTGACTGACCGAGCCATTCTCGAACATGAAGAACTGGAAGTGGAGAGAAATTGCCGTCTGGTGGATGAACTGCCTTTTGATTTCCAGCGCCGGCGGATGTCGGTGGTCGTTGATTATGAAGATGCCCACGTTTTAATCTGTAAAGGAGCGGTAGAAGAGATTTATTCCTGCTGCACGCATTACCAGATTGAGGATGAAGTCTATCCCTTGATTGATATGATTCGAGCCGATTTGTTTGAAGAAGTGGAACGGCTCAACCGCCACGGCTTCCGGGTGCTGGGCATTGCCTACCGCGAATTTCCCAAGGCCAAGACGGTTTTTTCCGTTGAAGATGAAAGCCAACTAATTCTGCTTGGCTACATCGCTTTCTTTGACCCGCCCAAATCGATGGCCCAGGAAGCCCTGCAGCTGCTCAAAGGGGCCGGAGTCAAAGTTAAAGTTTTAACCGGTGACAATGCTCTGGTTACGGAGAAAATCTGCCGCGAAGTCGGGGTGGAAATTGACGGGATGGTTAGCGGACCAGAGCTGGCGGCTTTGTCTTCTGAAGAATTCGCCGCCGCGGTAGAGAAGAACAACGTGTTTGTCAAACTAACCCCGTTGCAGAAAGAAGAAATCGTCGAAGCCCTGAGGAACAACGGCCACGTGGTTGGATTTTTAGGCGACGGCATTAATGATGCACCAGCCTTAAAAAAGGCTGACGTCGGGATTTCAGTTGATTCAGCGGTAGATGTGGCCATAGAATCGGCGGACATCATACTTTTGGTTAAGAGCCTGCTGGTTCTGGAAGAGGGAGTAATTGCGGGGCGCCGGATATTTGCCAACATCGTCAAGTACATCCGCATGGCGGCCAGCTCGAATTTCGGCAACATGTTCAGCGTGCTGGGTGCAAGTTACCTCTTGCCTTTCCTGCCGATGAGGCCGATTCAGATTTTGACCAATAACTTGCTTTATGATTTTTCGCAAACTGGCATACCGAGCGACCGAGTGGATGAGGAGCAGGTGGCTAAGCCCCGGCGCTGGGATATCTCGGGCATCAAAAAATTTATGATTTTCTTAGGGCCGGTTAGTTCGATTTTTGATTACGCCACCTTTGGCCTGATGTGGTTTATCTTTAATTGCCGGGCTTACCTCGACCCATCGCTGGCCGCTGGCCAGAAAGAGATGTTGGCTAAATTGTTCCAGACTGGCTGGTTTGTCGAATCTCTTCTGACCCAGACTCTTATTGTTCACATCATCAGGACGAAAAAATTCCATTTATCCAGAGCCGGGCTTCCGGACAGTTGATGCTGACCACTTTAGTAATTATGTTGACCGGTGCTTGGTTGCCTTATTCTCCTCTGGCTTCCATGCTGGGGCTGGTGCCTTTGCCGGCTGCTTACTGGTTGTGGATTGGCTCTTTTCTTATAATGTATTCAGTCCTGGCTCATAAAGTGAAAAGGTGGTTTTTTAACAAGTTTGGAGGTGATTGATGGAAACCTTGCTTGATGCCATCCAGGAAGGAAGGCTGTTTGAGCTTCCGGAAAATGATAAAAATCACGCCTTGCAGTTTCTGGCCCA
>JANLGB010000219.1:0-255 GCA_024653405.1 Candidatus Saccharicenans sp. | reverse complement strand
CTCCAGCGGGCACTGATGTGGTCGGTCTGGTGTTAAAAAGAGAAGAGACGGCGAACACCGGCCTGGGAAAAGGTTGGGCCTGCCCCCATGCCCGAGTTCCTTATGAAGGCGACTTGATGTGTGTCATCGGCTGGAGCCCCAACGGGATTGATTACCAATCTTTTGATGGCAAGCCGGTTTCTGTAATTGTCATGCACGTGGTACCAGATAACCAGCGCAGCCGTTATCTTAAAGAAATTTCTATTTTGGCCAAAA
>JANLGB010000218.1 GCA_024653405.1 Candidatus Saccharicenans sp. | reverse complement strand
GGTGGAGCGGATGCCGAAAGGAAACCGGTCCACCCCGACCATCATCATCAACAACCGGATGATTATCGGTACGCTGCCCTACGCCCATCTCAAGGCTATCATCGAGTCGCTGCTAACCGAACAGGAAAAACCGGCTGCCGGCGAGAGCAAGTTCCTGGAAAACTGGGTGGATACCAGGAAGCTGAAAAAGTAACCCCGCCTCAGGACCCGGTTTAATCATTAAGGCAAGAGGACAGCCGGCGCGGCTACAAGCTGCCTTGCAAACTGCTCGTTGCCATCCGGAGTAACTTGTTCTGACCAAAGAGGCGGCACCAGAACAGCAAAAAACATGAATTGTCCGTTGCCTGCCCGGGCTATTTGTGCTCCTTTTGTGCGCCTGGCGCTTGTCAGTTTACAGGCTGCACCATAGGGCCGGGTCAAGCATAATTGGCCAGGGCAATTTACCTGGCCAGTTTATAAGGATGTTATCGCTTGGCCCCAGTGGATATTCCTTTAAGCTTCTAAGCTTTCCAGGTCGTGGCCACCAGCTCAGCTGGTCTCGACTTTCTCTTTGATGGTAATGCCCCTGGCTTCCAGCCCCTTACGGACGAAGGAGAAAATTTCAGGCTCGAAACCGAGCCTCTCCGGGGCGATGATGCCCTTCTGCTTTACCAGGTTGCGGGCCAGAGCCCGGGCCAGCATGGTGGCGGTATAGCCGGTGGTCCTGGCCATACTATGGATTCCTTGAACACGGTCGAAGCGGTCAAGGAGCTCGAAGCTAAACCGGGTTGGCCGGCCGTCTCTCTCTCCGGCCACCATCACCCTCAGAACCGTCAGGTCCTCGTCTCCTGGTTTAAGCTGCAGGCGGGAGAAAAGAATCCCGGCCGTAAATTCCAGCGGTTTGATCGGCAGGCCGCCGATGTCAACCGGACTGGAATCAAAGAATCCAGCTTCTCTCAGCATCAGCATTTTTTCCCGGTGGCCGGGATAACGCAGGGTTTTTTCCTTCATTTCCGGGAGGTCCAGAGTCCTGAGCAGGGTCCGCAGGCCATCGGTGTTGAAAGCTTCCAGAGTGCCAAGCTCTTCGAACTCCAGGAATTCCGGGTCGGACAAAGCCGGCCTGGTTACCAGCTGGCCGTTCTCTTTCATCCTGGCCGGCCTGAGGTATTCTTCGATGACGTCAAGCGGTGAAAAGACCGCTTTGTACTCAAACGGCCATTGTCTTACAAGTGGCAGGCCGCCGACATAGATGTGCAGCGACTGGCCACGGTCGAGCTGGCTCAGACCGTAGGCCGCCAGGAGGTGACTGAGACCAGGAGCGACCCCGGCATCGACTATGGCCGCCAGGCCCTTTTCTCGGGCCAGCCCATCCAGCTCAAATGGGTCCTCGGGGAAAAAAGCAATGTCCACGACGTTTTTCCCGGATTCCAGTGAGGTCCTTAGTGTCTTAAAACCCAGCCAGCCAGGTAAAGCATTGAGCACCAGCTCCTGGTCGCGGATGACCTCTGCGAGGTTTTCCGGACGGCTGAGGTCGGTCTTGATCGTGGCCAGACCGCCGGCCGCCAGCTCTTCCAGCCGGGTTTTATCCTGGTCAGCGGCCGTCACCCTGAAATCTTTTTCGGTGGCCAGGTCCAGGGCCATGGCCCGGCCGACCAGGCCGGCTCCCAGAACGATGATTTTCATCGGCTTGCTCCTTTCTTCCTTAATTTGGGGTAATGGTGAGAAAGGCTTCAGGGTTAAGGGCGGAAAGATCACAAACCGCTGAAGTGGTTGACGTAGAAAATGAGGAGAAAAAGACTTCCGTTCAGGCCGGTCATTTCTGCATTCATTTTTTAAAATCCCGGGTCGGGCCGGACTCTGATTCCATTTTAGACAAGAAGCCTCCTGGGCGTCAAATTTTCGGGGCAACAGTGAGGCCGCTTTTCCTGTTTATATCCCGGGTAAACCCTTTTTAATTTCAGCTTCCAGTGGTTATTCCTGGCTGAAAGCCTTTTTGATCTCAGCCAGGCTCACCCCGAAAATTTTCCTGGCAATCGGGTCCAGGTCCTTTTCCTCTCCCTGGAGGTGGATGGTAGTATGAACATGCCGCAGCCATTCTCCGGGATTAAGGATAGCTCCCGGGGAAGAGGTTTCCAGCTCGTAAAAGGGACCGAAGGGCTTGGCCCCGGGTGAGGCCGGGCCGTCATTATAGCTGTTGACTACGTCGCCGGCGTAGGGGTCTTTCTGAATTTCCCACATCGAATTAACATAGCTGTGCTCGGCCGGGTTTTCCGGCAGGGTCAGGTGGACGATGGTCAGGACCCGGTTTCTGGCATCGTAGCTGCCGCAGAAGGGCAGAACCCGGAGCGGCGATATCCCGATCTTGCTGCGGTACTGGCCGTCGCCTTTGAAATATATAACGCCATCGGCAATCTTGAGGCGATCAGGCGGAACCTTTCCGAAGTAGGCGTCGTTGACCACCGGGCCGAGCTCTTCTTCTGTTCCGGTCTTATAAGGAATTACGATGGTGGTCTCGGGCGAGGGAGAAAACATCCCCAGGATCCAGATGGAAACCAGGCCAGTCTCTTTCTTCCAGGGAAGGTCGCCGGCGTTGGTGATGCGGTTGTCCGACTGGAAAGCTACCCATTGGAGCCGGCCGTCTACCGGCACCCCCAGGGCTTCCAGGTCAGGTTGTTCCAGCAGCCGTATTACCCGGTCAACTTTTATTTTGAATTCAAAATCTGAATAATTAACCAGGTTCATATCCTTAGCCAGGACCACCTGTTTATCGTCCTGGGAAACCAGTTCAAAGGCACCCTCGTTAATCGGCGGCGGAGTGAACCAGTGTTCCAGGTCAAAAGGAGAATCTTTTTTGAAGAAAAGTGAATATTGCCCGCCCTCGGGGCCGAGCCAGAACCGGTCCTCGCCGCCGAAGGCGTTGATATGGGGATCGTTCTCGCCCGAAGCGATGAGTTCCCGGTTTATCCAGCCGAAGCTGAGGCCATCCGGTCCGGCGGCGCTGCTGGTCATCACCCGTCCTTGGATGTCGGGATTAACAGCTACCAGAGCCTGGCCTTTCTGGCCGGTCAGGGTAAGGACCGAGGTGTGCTGTTTTAAAAACTCCAGGTCATCCTTGAATAATGTCCCCTGTGCTTGGCCCGAAGGCCGGGAGCAGGAAACCAGCATGATGATGGTGGTGCAGGATAGAATCAGGAAAAGAGCCGATATGATCTGACGCATTTTATCCTCCTTTCTGGAGTAAAATCAGGATAACAATTGAGCCAGGAATTCTCAAGAAAAAAATGCGGACAGCCCGGCAGGGTTCAGAGCAGGCAGAACAAGAGAATCAATTGGCTGGTAAGAGTGGTCATCTTTTTCATCTGGCCCTGGACCCTACCTTGGCCCTATTCTGTTTCATGGCTTCAGAGAACCAGGCCCAGAGCTTGCGTTGGAAGTCAAGGCTCGGGGGATTGGAGTTCAAGATTTCCCAGTAGCTGGTCGGGGCTTCTTCCGGCCGGA
>JANLGB010000217.1 GCA_024653405.1 Candidatus Saccharicenans sp. | reverse complement strand
GGGATGGCTCCTGGCTTGATGATGAGTTACCGCTGTCAGAAAAATGGCGGCCAAGAATAAAAGAAATGCGCCTGATTTAATCAATTTCATTCGCCCGAGCCTCTCTTTCATCTTTACCTTTCTAATATTGACGGACCTCTACCCGTCATTCTTCCTTCATCCCCCTTCCTATTTTACCAGATTCTCTGGCTCCTATCCCGAAGACCTGATTGCTACCAAGTTAAACCTTCGCTCTAAAGTCGGCCGCCCTTCCCCCATCGAAATGCTTCCGCTCTGAAAAATAGCCACCAGCCCTTCTCACCCTTCTGGCTAATCTTGGTAACTCATTACCGAGAAGCTTACTGATATTAAGTAAGTTAACCATCGAATAGGAAACAATCCAGGCGAAACCATATCGAAAAATGGGCTTTTTCCCTGATATCCCCTTCCAGAATGGCGGGGTAACCTACGAATGGGCCAGGCTGACTGCCCGCCCTTAAACTCCAATTCTTATCCCTTCAACTGACCTGGCCAAGAACCAAAACTTTTAGCTTTTCTTTTCTTTTTTTTTATGTTATTAGTAATTCTCAAAGCCAGAGACGCGGCAAGTGATAACCGAAATTAAAGAAGCGGCAGTCGACCCTTTTTTTAGCATCTGCTCACCACTTTTTTTAAGCATAAATTTAAGAAATTTAAGAATAAATAATTCTGAACAAGGAGTCTTGCATGTTTCCTAATACCCATTTTAAGAAGGCTAAGAAATACTGGTACATGGGCCAGCTGTATGACTGGTCGGAGGGCATTCTCCATCCGATGATGCACGCCCTTCATTATGGCACCTGTACCTTTGAAGGCATCAGGGCCTACTCCACTTCCAGAGGCCCGGCCATCTTCCGCCTGAAAGAACATATCGACCGCTTCTTTCACTCGGCGGAGATCATCAAGATGAAAGTCCCCTTCACCAAGGAACAAGTGATAGAAGCCTGCAAGGTAATCGTCCGGGAAAACGAGCTGGAGAGCGCTTATATCAGGCCGCTGCTCTTTTACTCTTACGGCAACCTGGGCCTGGTGCCAAAATTCTCCCCGGTCGAACTGCTGGTCGGGGCCTGGGAATGGGGAGCCTACCTGGGAGAAAAAGCCCGGCAGGGAGTTGATACCTGCATTGTTTCCCGGCGCCGCATTCATAACTCCCAGCTCGACCTCTCGGCCAAGCTGGGCGGGGTTTATGTCCAGTCCATGATCAACGGGACCGAAGCTCGGGAACGCGGCTACGATGAAGCCATCTTCCTGAACCTGGAAGGCCGGGTGGCGGAAGGCCCGGGTGAAAACATTTTTGTCATCAAGAACGGCATCCTCCACACCAACGACCGCTCAGAATCCATTCTGGAAGGCATAACCCGAACCAGCCTGCTGGAGATAGCAGCCGACCTCGGTTATAAGACAAAGGTGGCTCCCATAACCAAGGAAGACCTTTTTTCGGCCGACGAAGCCTTCTTCTGCGGCACGGCGGTTGAAGTCACTTCTATTGTCCAGGTGGCTGATTTCTCGGAAAACCAGGTCAGCGGACCGGTCTTTGCTATCGGAGACGGGCGGCCAGGCCCGATCACTACCCGAATAGCCGAAGAATACAGGAAAGTGGTCACCGGCCAGAACCCGAAATTCGAAAAGTGGCTGACCTACGTAAAAGATTGACCGGACCGGGGCCAGGCCCGAAGCCGGCCGCTTTAGAAACCGCCGACACTGGCGACAAAAAGAAAAACCAGGTGAATTCAATCCTTCTTTTCGATGGGCCAAGTTTCTCGCAGAAGGCTTGAGCCGCTGCTCGCCGACCAGAAAAGGTCGGGTCAACTGGGTCATCCTGAAAAGCTGAAGTAAACGCTGAATATTCTATTAGATTATTTTCAGATTATCTTTGGTAGCTTCTGAAATTGGCCTGTGGGGCGAATGGCCTGCCGACGAATAGTTTTTATTAACATCATTAACAACAAGTTGAGGCTCAACCTGGCCTGAAAAGGCAGGCGGAGATTCTGTCTTAATGGGCATTAAAACTCATCTTTAGCCTGAGATTTGTTTCTGACCGATTCTTCATATGATTTTTTATATCGGACGGAAGTCTGGGCACTGAAAAAATTTACTCGACAGGATGTTGATGAGGGGAAACTTTACTGCTAAAGCCAGAAACAGCGTCTGGATTTGCCAGGCAGAAAAAAGTTATAATTCTCTATCTCATAAATTCTGACAAAGAGGCCCCAAGATGAGATTAAAAGCATCCAGGAAAAACCTTACAACCTTAATCTTTATATACTTTACCCTGCTCCTGGCTCTGGGCCTGGCCGAAGCCCAGAACATACTGTCTGGGCTCGGGGAAAAACAGGATTACCGCAGCAAGCGGATTTCTTCCTTTGACCCGACCGGTGGCAAC
This sequence comes from Candidatus Saccharicenans sp., assembly GCA_024653405.1. Classification (GTDB taxonomy): domain Bacteria; phylum Acidobacteriota; class Aminicenantia; order Aminicenantales; family Saccharicenantaceae; genus Saccharicenans. Next base: position 1,134 of record JANLGB010000217.1, on the reverse strand, counting down.
CGCGACGCCATCAGCATCGCCCCCGGCCAGACAGCCATCCTGGCTGATATCAAGGGGCCGGCCGCCATTCACCATATCTGGTTCACCATTTCGGCTGAGGCTTTCTATGGCCGCAAACTGATCCTGCGGATGTACTGGGACGGGGAAGACACCCCGTCGGTGGAGGTGCCGGTAGGCGACTTTTTTGCCGTCGGCCATGGCCTGAACCGCAACCTGGTCTCGGTTCCGATCGTCCGCTCTTCCGAGGGCCGGGCCCTCAACTGCTACTGGTATATGCCCTTCCGCTGGTCAGCCCGCCTCACCGTCACCAACGAGGGGAGCCGCCCAGTGGGTTCATTCTATTATTACATTGACTACCGGGAAGTCAGCGACCTCAAGCCTGATGTTCTCTACTTTCATGCCCAGTACCGCCAGGAATTCCCCTGCGAGCCCGGCCGGAATTACCTGATCCTGGAGGCCGTGGGCCAGGGCCATTACCTTGGCTGCAATCTGAGCGTCCTGCAGCGGTCGATGGGCTGGTGGGGTGAGGGTGATGACATGATTTACGTGGACGGAGAAGAATTCCCCTCTCTCCACGGAACCGGCAGCGAGGACTATTTCTCCGACGCTTGGGGTATGAGAGAGGGCAACAATCTTTACTACGGTTGTTCCCTGCAGGAAGAAGATTTCCAGGTCGGGGCCAAGGCCACCGTCTACCGGTTTCACCTGCCCGACCCCATCCCGTTTTTCAAGTCCATCAGGGTAACCATAGAGCACGGCCACGCCAACGACCGCTCCGATTATTACAGCTCAGTTGCCTACTGGTACCAGGCCGAACCGCACAAGCCTTTCCCGGCGCTGCCGCCGGCGGACAAGAGATTGCCATTTGCCCTCGAGACCTCGGATAATTTCGCCCAGCCGCACTGGGTTAAAGTGGCCAACGGAGAAACGCCGGAAGCGATTTACCAGGACAACGCCAGTGGCGCCAGAATCTCTGCCCCCCTGCTTAGCCAGCTCCTGACTTCCTACTATGAACAAACCGGGCAGCGCTTTCAGGCCATAAGATCAGAGGGCGCCAGCAGCGGCTACCGGGCCAGGTTGAGTCTCAAAGCCAGCCTGCACGACATCTATGACCTCCAGGTCTATTACCTGAAG
>JANLGB010000216.1 GCA_024653405.1 Candidatus Saccharicenans sp. | reverse complement strand
ACGGTTCAGCAAAAAGCCCAGGATCAGGGTAAAACGTTCCCCGATGCTGATGTTATCCTGCAGGAAGATACCGTAGGTCCGGCCGCGAGAATCCTGGCCCGGCTGCTCGGAATAATAACGGCAGCGGAAAGCCGGTTGCCCGCCGTAGGTGGTTAGGATTATACTGCCCCAGCCATTGGCCAGCCTTTCCAGGTACTCACCGCCATCGTCATAACTGAAGCCAGCTTTAAGCACGTGGGAATGCCCGGTGAAATCCAGGTATTTAGTAAAAACCAACTTAAATTCGTCCCGGAAAAAGTTCTGGGTGTTGTATTCAGAAGCCCCGCCGACATATTGCCCGGAGGTCGTGGCTGGTGGAATAATATACCCGGTGGCAGTTCTGAAATAACCCATCCGGTCCAGGTGAGTGATATCAAACGGTGGCAGGTAGCCCAGTTCGTTAATGGGCACGCTCTTGTAGTTTTCATTCACGTGGTCGTATTTAACTTCCAGCAAGGTGGACTGGGTGATGGTCCAGACCCAGGAAGCATAGATAATCCGGGACAGACCGTTGCCGTTTACAGCCACGCTGGGAGCGGCGTTCACCCCGATGCCCGAATTCTTGTTGGTATAATCATTGTTCCTGAAGCTCAGGGAAAAGATGTGCGCCCTCCAGGGGTTGGCCGTAATCTTGGCAAAAAATTCGTTGGAAGTGCTCTTGGCATCCGGCACCGGGCCCAGGTTATTTACCCGCCCGGTTGTCCTGGAGTAAGGCAGGTTGCCGGAGACATACCACCAGAGCCGATCCTTGATGATCGGGCCACCAAGACCTATCGAGGGAGAATAACGGTCATACTTGGTAATGATGTTCGGGTCATGGCTCTTCCAGGTAAATTCCGAAGGTTCAAACACGAACCGGAAAGAGCCGGAGATCTGATTGGAACCAGACTTGGTGATGGCATTGGTCACCATGCCGGCTGACCTTCCGAACTCGGCGCTGATACCACCCCGCTTGATGTTGACTTCCTGGATATCCATTTCTGAAAAATTGGAGCCCAGGTAACCGAAGAAGGGGTTGGTGATGTTGGAACCGTCGTAAAGGTAGACGTTGTCCTGCTTGCCGCCACCGGCGGCCGGAGCAAAATCGCGGTTATCAGCCACGCCCGGGGCCAGCTGGAAGAGAGAAGCATAGGAGCGCCCCAGCGGCAGTTTTTGGACCACGTCTGAGACCCAGTTGGAAGATACTTCCGTGGACTTGATATCGACCGCCGGCACCGCGGCCACCACAGTCACCTCTTCCGAAATTTTACCCACCGGTTGCAGGACGGCATTGACAAAAGTCTGCCGGTCAATGGCCACAGTAACTTCGGCCGTGAAGTCAATCATTTCCGGATGGGTGACGACCAGGGTGTATTTTCCGGGTGTCAGGGCCTGAAATAGAAAACCTCCATCCTTGCCGGTAATGAATTCCCGGCCCAGAGGCAGTGGCTTACCAGAAATGATGACCGTAGCCCCTTCCAGCGCCCGGCCATCAGCACTCTTGACCAGCCCCCGGACCGAACCTCTTTCCTGGGCTGGGGCCAGATGAGAAAGAAGTAAGAGAACTAAGAAGAAAAGACTGATAATCTTAAGATATTTAGGCATTCTGCCCTCCTTTCATAAGCCAGTTAACCATCTTCTTCTTGGCCCGCGGCTATGGCCTAAATAAGTCTATAGTTATAATTATTTTTCTTGTCAAGGACAAATTTTCTGGTCTCTTGTTGTTCTCATTATCCCAGACCTTAAACCAATCGGACCAAAACCACATATTCTCTGCCCATAACTATCCAGGAAGGCCTCCTGGCCAACTGTCCTCTCCAGCTTAGAGAAAAAAATTGCCAGGCTGAATTTTTTGACTGGAGTTTAAAAAAAGAAGCCCCTTCCCCGCGGGAAGAGGCTTCTGGCTACCGCCTAAGAAATCAGCTTTAGAACGAGAATCTGAAGCCCAGCCTGGCTGACCAGGTGCCGAACCGGGTTGACCACTGACCAAAGGCCGGATGGGGATTGCCCATGCTGGTTACCCAGTCACGGTAATTGTTGGCCAGTGTCCCGTCCAGAATTTCCTCGTCGTCGGCCCAGATGGAATTACGGTTCAGGTCTGTGATCTTGCTTTGAATGGTCTTGGTGTTGAGGAAATTATTGACCTGCAGGTTAACCGCTACCGAGTATTTCCCGGCAAACTTGTAGGCATATTCCACGAAAATATCAGCCCAGACGGTAAAAGGCAGGCGACCCAGGTCGGCCCGGTTTTCCGGGTAAATATAACGGTTGTTCATGTAGAGCCTGGTGGTCAGAGGCAGGCCGCTCCGGCCATAGGCGGTGAGACCCACCGTCAGGCCGAAGGGGAAGACGTAGGAGCCGTAGGCTTTTATATAATGTGTCCGGTCATGCGGCAGCGGACCTTTCAGGACATTACCATAGACGTCGTAAGCCATAAACCAGTCATCGTAGTACAGGGTGACGTTGGGCGCATTCCGGCCGTCTTCATCGGCGCTGCTCAACCCGGAATAATTACCCTGGACCCGGCTCAGGGTATAGTTGAGGCCCCCCTGCCAGTTGCGGCTGAATCTTTTTTCCAGGGAAATATTCAGGGCGTAATAATCCCTCTTGGCCTTGGGCACTGGCCAGTACTCATCGGCAAACTTACCACCCTGGGAAACAGGCAGTGAATAACCATAACCCGGATTGCAGATATAGAAGATTTCCCGCAGGGTATCGTCCACCCATTCCAAGGCTCCGACGTCCTCGATGGTCCTGATCAGATGCTTGTGCACTAACCTGACCGATAGTGACAGGTCCTCCATCAGCTTTTTCTCCGCCCCGAAAGAAATTTCACTCTGGGCCGCGGGCTTAAGTTTGGGGTCAATGCGGTCAAAGGAGGGCGGCAGGTAATCCAGCGTCCCGGCATAGGTGTTGTTGTATTCCTGGCTGGCCCGGTCATCGAGCTGCCCGCTGGAGGCAATCTGAGTCCAATCCGGATCTTTCAGGGCATAAAAGTCCCGCTTGTGTTTCCAGCCCCCAAAGCTGAGCACAGCGATATATAGCTTCATGACATCATAATAAATACCATAGCTACCGAACAGTTTCAGGCTGGAATCACCGAAGACGTCATAGACCAGGCCCAGCCGCGGAGCCAGCTTATCAGCAAAACTGAAGTTAACCGGTTTCTTGATATCGGCATAGAGCGGGTCATCAGTGAAAGATGGAATGTACTCAGTTTCTGACCTGAGTCCAAAATTGATGGTCAAACGGTCTTTTATCGTCCAGGAATCCTGCAGATAGAGGGCCCAGTTGTTGCTGCGAGCATTCCAGACACCACCATAGGGAGAGGTCCAGCCGCTCCTGATGTAATAGTACCCGTACGGTCCATAGTACGGGCTGTCCGGAGGCGCTCCCACCCCGACCGGGAAGCCCAGGGCATAGGAAGTCCGGTTCCAGTAGAGATAGACCCGGGGATAGGGCGAATAATCCAGAACGTCTTCGTGCAGCTGAATGAACTGAACTCCCGCCTTCCAGGCATGCTCACCGGCCA
>JANLGB010000215.1:1580-3575 GCA_024653405.1 Candidatus Saccharicenans sp. | reverse complement strand
GCTCTCCGGCCCCGATCAGGGCGATACGAAGTTCATCAGAAGGCATCACGGCCTGGCCCTGGCCCTGGTCGCTGATGATAAGAGGCTTCCCAAAAAGCTGGCCGGTGGCCACGGTCAGGCCGGCAGCCGCGGTGGTTTTAAGGAAATCCCGGCGGGAAAGCTCCGGGCCGGACTTCCTCCAGCTGGGCTTTTCAGATGACAGAGGGGACTGGTTTGTTTTTTCCACTTTTTCTTTTTTTTCGGCCATGGTTGTCTCTCTTTTCTCTCTATTCAACCCGGTTAATATATTTTCTTATAAAATGCTCTCGGATAAAACCCTTTTTTAAGGCTCATAATTTTCTATAATAAATTCCAGCCCGGATCAACCTCAATTCTACCAGCGCGCGGCCGCCGCTCAGCCCTTACTGGAAACAGGCCAAGAGCGCAAATCCCGCCGCTGTTGCCTTAACCTTCATAATTGCCTAATTTTATTTTATGTCTTTTTTCAGTTTCCTTGCCGGGCGATAAGTCCCATCACCAAAAAATTGACCCGGGGAGCCGTCAATTCAGCCTGGTCGTGGCCTGGTTTCAACCCGCGATCTCTAAAAGCTGATTCAGACCCGAGGCCGGCGGGCCCTTGAAATTTCAGTCGGGCCAGCTGGCAAAGCCGCTGGTCAGAAATATGAGAATATATGAATAGTTGTTCATATATTACTGGCCTGCCATCATCCTGAGAAAATGTGTTGATACAAAATATCGCTTTTCTTCCTATTGACGGGCCGGACAACTTCTCGGCCCACGTCAGCTAGAGAGCTCATGACCGGGGCCTGTGGCCAAAACCTCAGGACCAAGGCTCCTGATCAAAAGATCGACCCTGATTATTGAACAGACAGAATATTCTCTATAACATCCGGGCTATCTTGTGTGAATTGATCATTTAGTCTTTCTTTTTTCAGGGAGATAAGGTCCTTTCCCTTGAGGTGCTTTTTATTATCACTGCTATTTTTTCATATGGCGGTCAAAAGCCACGCCGGAAGGCGGAAAATCATGGCTGCGGACAAAATCCAGAGCTTCTTGGGCACCAAACTCGCGGTCCATGCCGTTATCTTCCCATTCAACTGAAAGCGGACCGTTGTAACTAATGGCGTTGAGTTCGCGGATGATGGAGTCAAAATCTACATCTCCGTGGCCGAGCGACCGGAAATTCCAGCCACGGCGCAGGTCGCCAAAAGGCAGGTGCGAGCCGATGAGGGAAGCTTTGCCGTCGAGCGTCACGGCTACATCTTTCATATGGACGTGGAAAATCCGGTCAGGAAATTCCCGGATGAAAAGATGCGGCACCATACCCTGCCATAGGAGATGGCTCGGGTCAAAGTTAAAACCCAGGGTCGGCCGATAGTCAAAAACCTCGAGAAGTCTTTTGGCCGTGTAAAAATCAAAGGCAATTTCAGTCGGATGAACTTCCAGAGCAAATTTCACGGCCCAGTGATCAAATTCATCTAGTATTGGCGTCCAGAGCTCCTTGATTTTCTGGAAACCCTGTTCGACCATCTCTTCGCTGGTCGGCGGAAATGAATACCAGAATTTCCAGATGGGCGAACCCATAAAGCCATTGACCACGCAGCAGCCGAGGTTCCTGGCGGCCCGGGCGGTGAGTTTCATTTCCTCTATGGCCCAGTCCCTGAGCTCCGCAGGCTTGCCTTTAACCTCATCCGGGGCGAAAGTGTCAAGCCGGGAGTCATAAAGGTCGCCAACACACTGGCCAGCGAGGTGGGCCCCCAGAGCCCAGCATTTGAGGTTGTTAGCCGCCAATGTCTCCAGCTTTTTCTGAACATAAGGTTTGTCTTCAGCGGCCTTTTTGACTTCCAGATGGTCTCCCCAGCAGGCTATCTCGAGGCCGTCATAGCCCCAGGCGCTCGCTTTCTGGCAGAGGACCTCAAAAGGCAGGTCGGCCCATTGTCCGGTGAATAAGGTCACAGGTCTTTTCATTTTTCTCTCCTTGATGCTTTATTTCAA
>JANLGB010000215.1:0-1570 GCA_024653405.1 Candidatus Saccharicenans sp. | reverse complement strand
TTATCAATCTATTTTATTCTTGATTTTTTTTCGATTAATTTCTTCTCTTCCGATTTTTCTATCACTTATTTTGATTTCAAAGGTCATACTTGAGATTGGGCCCCAGTTTCAATTAAATCTTTTTTCCCTCCTCTATCTGATAATAATATTTATTTTTAAAAAGTTCCTTAATTCATCTGAGCTTTTTGCCCAAAATTTAGGTCCAGATCTCAATGAAACCATTAGTAACATCTAACCTTCTACTGATTTTTAATAACCAAGCTCATATCTACTTAACCTCTATAAGCTTCGGCTAATTGCAGGGAAGCTTATCAAAAATTAACCCAGACGGCGCCCTTACTTGAGCTTTCCACACATTTTTCTATGAAGCGCACGCCGCGCACTCCTTCTTCAGCATTCGGGAAATCCAGGTCATCTTCCGTTAAAGGCTCGCCTCGCAGCTTTTTGTCAAGTGCCGTGATGAAAGTCGAATAGATGTTAGCAAAAGCTTCAAAATAGCCTTCATTGTGGCCCGAAGGAATGCGGGAAAGTGCCTGAGCTCTGGGGCACATCGGGTCGCGGCCGCGGGAGAGATAAGCCACCGGCCGGTCAAGGTAAGCGACCTTGGCATGGTTAGGGTCTTCCTGATACCACTCGACCGCACCTTTGGTGCCATAAATCCTTACTCTGAACCCGTTGTCATGGCCGATGGCGATCTGGGAACACCAGTAAAGGCCACGCGCTCCTCCCTTGAAATTCACCATTATCGAAGCGTTATCATCAAGCGGCCGTCCTTCGCCAAAGTGGTCCAGCCGGGCACAGAGCGATTCAATCTCAAGGCCCGTGAGATATGAAACCAGGTGCTCGATGTGCGAGCCGATGTCGCCGACGCAGTTGGAAATCCCGGCTCGGGCTGGGTCAGTGCGCCAGGCGGCCTGCTTCTGGCCGGTTTTTTCCAACAGAGTAGCTAACCACTCTTGCGGATATTCGCCCGCCACAAAGCGGATGGTTCCCAACTCGCCGCTGGCAATCAGATGTCGCAGATGCTTGATGATGGGAAAGCCGGAGTAAGTGTAAGTAACGCAGAAAAGCAAATCTTTTTTGCGGGCCAGGTCAGCCAGCTCCTGAGCTAACTTGCTGCTGGTAGCTAAGGGCTTGTCGCAGACCACGGCAAAGCCCAAGTCGAGCGCTAAGCGGGCAATCGGATAATGGGTGTCGTTCGGCGTGACAATGACCATAAAATCAGGCCTGTCTGGATGAGCGGCTTCAGCCTTGAGCATCTCCTCGTAGTTGCGGTAAAGCCGGCTTTTATCCAGGCCGAGAAGTTCTCCTGTCTTCAGCGTGTTTTCATAGCTCTGCGAAAAACAGCCGGCCACCAGCCTGGCTTTGCCGTCCATGGCAATGGCTTTGCGCTGGACATCGCCGATAAAAGCGCCCACACCGCCGCCCACCATGGCATATTTAAGCTGGGTAACTTTTCCCAAGGTTTCCTGTCCTTCGATCATGCTCTCCTCCTATATATTAAGCCTAAATTTCTCTCCTTCTTATGTTAATCATCTGCTTCTATCTTTTCAAAGAGAAATTTTCCCTC
>JANLGB010000214.1 GCA_024653405.1 Candidatus Saccharicenans sp. | reverse complement strand
TGATTTCAAAAATCCAGACTTCCTTGGGGTCAGCCACCGCCAGCATCTCTCCATTGTCATGAAAACCGTAGCCGTATTTCTCGGCCAGCTCGCCCATGATCTTGATGGCTTCCCGGGCGGTGCTGGCTCGTTCCATGGCGATGATGGTCAGCATGGTGATGTCAAAAGCCGGGGTCGGAGTAGGGTTGTCCAGCTTGCGGACGTTGCCGATGGTTGATTCTCCGATGGCCACCTGCTTCTCGTTGATGTAGCCGAACATCCCGTGATGGTAGGCATAGGTATAGGGAACTTCGGGAATTTCCAGGCCGGTAAAATCTTTCTTGTACAGGTCCCATTTCAGACCCTCGCTCGGAGGCCAGGTCTTAAACTGAGAGATGTGATAGATTTTTCTCATCTCTCCCGCTTTGTGCCGGGCGCCAGGTACGTGGCGCCAGGTCCAGTCGCACAGGCCACAATCGCAGGTATGGGTGGTCATGGTCGAGCCATCGGTCGAAGCCAGCCGGCCGACCAGGATTGAGGTGCAGTTGTCATCCGGCCGGACTACTTCCAGCCAGGGGTCGGTTTTCTCTGCCCGGCCGCTGAAGTAGAAAAGGCTCAGGACGGCCAGCAGGACTACCAACGCCGAAAGATACCAGCCTAGATTCCTGGCGGTTGGTCGCTTTCTCATGTTAACCTCCATTCAATTTGCCTTCCACCTGATTCATTCAAAAATGATGTCTATCAGGCGAACGGCTTTTTTCCAGGTCTCGGGGAAATCCATTTTCCGCCGCTCGAGGCTGCGGCGCTCGCTGTTATAATAATTTAAATGATTGAACTTCACCAAGAGTTCGTCGCCCAGCTGCCACCAGGCCCTGACCACGTTCTCGGCATTGTTAAGCGAGAAAGCTGTCAGGAAATCCAAAGCTCGGGCCGGATTTTTCCGGTATAACTCCAGGGCCTGGCGGTCAATGTCCTGAATTTGGTTCAGGGCTCCATCTTCCCATTTTTCCCGGGCTTTCTTGACCTCTTCTATGGCCACAGAGTAGGCCACCTGGGTGTGGAAGTCAACATAATCAAAAGCCCAGCGGGCTGACTGGCGATTGAAGACCCAGTGATCGCCGATAATGAAGGAAGCTGGCAGGGCTTTGACCCCGGCATAAAGTGGCAGGTAACAGGAAGTGTCCTGGGCTCCCCAGGCCAGCCAGACAATCCCGCCTATGGGTGCTGGCAACCAGCCCCGGCACTGGGTGATGGTGGTGTATTCCGCCTGGCGCACGCTGATCAGGCGGGCTGTGCTATCATAATTTGGATTCCGGTAGGGGCCACCCCTTAGGCCGCGGGTGGGATCGAAAAAGGTCCCGTAACCCTTATCCCGGGTCAGTTCCATCACGTCTTTGACTGATAAGGGTTTATCAGGTTTGACCGAGAAGGGGAAATCCATATTGGGCAGGGAAGGAGAAAATCTGGCTGAAGGCGCCACCAGGTCAAAAAAACGCCACATCCGGGCCCGGCGTGGTTGGTCCTTGGCGTTGCCTTCAGCCGGGCTGTAGGCCTTTTTCCAGCTGAAGGGCTGTCCGCTCTTTGGGTCCCAGTAGCCATTTTCCACGGCGTAGGAAATAACATTCTCTGAAGCCATAAAATAGTCAGGATTTTTGAGGTCGATTTCCCCGATGCGGGATTCGTTGGGGCAGACGCTGACCTGGTCATCGGGCACCCTCTGAGCGCACCAGACTGCACCAGGCTTTCCACTGTCCGGTGTCCAAAGCGGCCCGACCGGCATGATTTCAAACACCCAGACTTCTTCCGGGTCGGCCACGGCCAGCATTTCCCCTCCATCCTCGCCCCCGTAGCCGTATTTTTCAGCCAAACTGCCCATCAGTTTTATCGCTTCTCGGGCAGTGCGGCACCTTTCCATGGCCAGCAGGGTTAGCATGGTGATGTTGAAGACCGGTGTCTGGGTGGGATTGGACATTTTGGGACGGTTGCCTATGGTCGATTCTCCGATGGCCAGTTGTTGGTTATTCAGGTAACCAAAAACTCCGTGGAGGTAGCCATAGGTGTGAGGAACTTCGGGAATTTCCACCCCGGTAAAATCTTTTTTAATCAGGTCCCATTTTAAGCCTTCAGAGGGCGGCCAGGTCCGGGTCTGGGAAATGCGGTAAATCTTCCGGCCGGTGCCGGGACGATGGTCGGCTGGCGGGACATAGCGCCAGGTCCAGTCGCACAGCCCGCAGTCGGCGGTATGGGTGGTCATGGTCGAGCCGTCGACCGAGGCCTTCTTGCCAACCATGATGACCGTGCAGTTTTCCCCGCTGATAACCCTGTCTTCCCGGGCTGGCCCAGCCGGCTGGCTTGAGACCAACAGCAACCTGCTACCTACCAGAATGATTCCCAGGACTGATAACAGCCAGGCTTTTTTCATTTTATTTTTTCTCCATCAGATATAATCACCCTTCATCTAAGGACCTGAGCCCTGATAAGGCCCGTAAGTAATGAGCCTTTTGGCCAGTCAAAGTTTTACCACCCGGTCTTTCTCGGCTTCGGCTGGATTATGAAAATAGGCCCCAGTTCCGTTTTTGATCAGGTCCGAATACCGCGGGACCTGCCTGAGATTGATGGCCCGGTCGGGGTTTTTTCTGGAATATTGCCTGATGATCTCCAGGGTCACCGATAGGTGCTGCCCGACTCTCCTGTCCAGAGGCCAACCTGATTCATCATAGGGCACGAACAGCTTTTTCTTCCGAGACAGGCTGAGCAGGAACTCGTCGCGCCCGGTTAAAAACAGTTGCTCGGTCTTGGCCCCGGTCGGCTGGTCAAGAAAGGGAATGGGAGCCTCCAGCAGGAAGGGCAAGGTCTCAGAATAATCCCCGATTTCTCGGTGGGACAGTCCGCGGAACTTTTCCGGCGACGATTCCAGGTGGTTTTCAAAGCCTTCCATGGATTTGACGGTCAGCGAGGCCAGGGTGGCTATTCTCATAGATTTTTCCGGGGCCACGATACAATTGGTAACCGGAAACATGGTTTCAGCTCCATGCAGGTCGATGGCCAGGTCCACCCGGTTGCCGCGCAAAAGTTCCATGGCCGCAAAGGTTACCTGTTCCATAGGCAAACCATTTTTCCGTCCAGGCCAGGTGCGGTTGGTATTTCTGATATCCAGATAGGACAGCATCTGTCTTTCCGGATAGTGGATGTAGACATCGGGGTCCGGCCACTGGTCCAGGGGCGAAGCGTCGCGATTTCCCAGTCTGAATTTCTTCTTTCCCCAGGGTGTGGTCACGGAAAAATAGAGCGGATAACCTTCTCCCGGTCTGGTATTAAGGCTGGCGCTACGGTTGAAACAAGGAATGAGATAGAGCGTTCCCTTTTCCACCACCGCATTCTCAATCATGATGGCCACAGCCAGCAGGCCTTCTGGTTCGTTGGCGTGGGTGTTACCCATGATTAAGGCCTGTCCACCCGGTTCGGCCCCGGACAGGACAAAAACCGGGGTGTCGGCCGCGGTGCCTTTAAGCGGTGGGAAAAAATCGCTCAGCCATTTGATTTCTGTCACTCCCGGGCCACAAACGATTTCCACCGGGAAATGGCGGTGTTTGAGCAGGGGAAGGCCCCCAGCAGGGCCCGACCATGGACTTCGGAGGCTTCGACTTTAGCGACTTCTT
>JANLGB010000213.1 GCA_024653405.1 Candidatus Saccharicenans sp. | reverse complement strand
GAAGATGAAAGTCACAATATTCTTGGGTAGTGACTCCGATTTTGAGGTGGTCAAGGAAGCCCTGGATATCCTAAAAGAGTTCGGGATTTATTATAACCTGGAAGTGACCTCGGCCCACCGTTCGCCGGACAGGACAGTCAGGCTGATCAGGGAAGCCGAACAGCAGGGAACCGAGGTTTTCATTGCCGTGGCCGGCAAGGCCGCTCACCTGCCGGGGGTGGTGGCTGCTCATACGGTGCTGCCGGTCATCGGAGTGCCGGTTGAAAGCCAAGCCCTGGCCGGTCTCGATGCTCTGCTCTCGATAGTCCAGATGCCCAAAGGAATCCCGGTGGCCACCGTGGCCCTGGGCAAAACAGGCGGGGCCAACGCCGCCCTCCTGGCCGCTTCCATCCTGGCCACTTCCGACCGGGAACTGAAAGGCAGGCTTGAAGCTTACCGCCAGAAATTGGCGGAAAAGGTAGAGGAAAGCTCCAGGAAGCTTAAAGAGAAATTATGACCTCGGTCTTTATCCATAACTTCGGCTGCCGGGTTAACCAGGCTGAAGCTTTTGATTGGTCCAGCCAGCTGAGCCAGGCCGGTCTGTCGGTGGCCCGAGACTGGCGCCAGGCCGAAATAATCGTGGTCAACTCCTGCGCCCTGACGGCCAGAGCCGAAGCCGATGTCAGGCAGTTCCTGAAAAGAATCAGAAGGGAATCACCAGGGGCCAGGATTGTAGTGACCGGTTGCCTGGCCGAAAGAACCCGAACGGAGCTGGCTGAAAATACGGCCATCGCCGAGATTATTCCTAACGAGCGAAAAGAGGAACTGGTCTCCGAACTTCTCAGCCTGACCGGAGCTGGCCAGGAACAGGCGGGAGGCAGGCTTTTCCGGTCGAGAGCCCTGGTAAAAGTCCAGGATGGCTGCGATTCACACTGTACTTTCTGTATCATCCCCTCGCTCCGGGGAAAAAGCCGCAGCCGGCCGCTGGAGCAGGTGGTGGCCTGTGTTCGGTCGGTGGTGGAACGGGGCTATAACGAAGTGGTCCTGGCCGGAATTCACCTCTGCGCTTACGGTCAGGATTTGCAACCGGAAAAATCACTGCTGGACCTGCTGCGGGCCCTGGCCGAAATTGAGGGGCTCAGGTTAATCAGGTTAAGTTCGCTTGACCCCAGGCTTTTGCCCGGGTCTCTTCTTGAATATATGGTGTCGGAAGAAAAAATCTGTCCCCATTTCCACCTGTCGCTGCAGCATGCCTCAGAAGCGGTGCTAAAAAGAATGGGGCGAAAAAGTACCCCGGCTGAATACCTGGAGATTCTGAATTATCTCCGGGCTGAAAGACCTGAGTCCAGCCTGGGAGCTGATATCATCGTCGGCTTTCCCGGGGAAACCGAGGCCGATTTCAACTTTTTGAGGGACTTTCTCAGCGCTTCTCCCCTGAATTATTTCCACGTCTTTTCTTTTTCCCCGAGGACCGGGACGCCGGCCTCCGGCTGGGCCCAGGTGCCTGAAGTGGTGAGAAAGACCAGGTCAGAAATACTGAGGAGACTGTCGCGGGAGAAGAACCTGGCTTTCCGGCGGTCGTTTTTGGGCCGGGTGCTGACGGGAATTGTGGTCAAGAAAAAGGGCCAGGGGGCTGAGGTTCTGACCGGAAATTATATTAAAGTTCTGGTTGAAAATAGCGACGAATTGAGGCCAGGCCAGCTGGTGCGGGTGAAACCGGTGGAAGCCGGGCCACTGTCAACCAGGGGAGAGGTGGTCTGATGGGCCGGATTAAACTTCTGCCGGCCGAGGTGGCCAGCAAAATTGCTGCCGGCGAAGTGGTCGAGCGACCGGTATCGGTGGTCAAGGAACTGGTGGAAAACTCGCTCGATGCTGGGGCCACTGAAATCAGGGTGGAACTCGTCGACGGCGGCAAAAAATTGATCCGGGTGCAGGACAACGGCAGCGGCCTGTCACCGGAAGATGTGGCCCTCTGCTTCAAACGCCATGCCACCAGCAAAATCAGGGCCGAGGCTGACCTGGAAAGGATTGCTACCCTCGGTTTCCGGGGTGAAGCCCTGGCCAGCATCTCGGCTGTTTCCCGGGTTACCCTTAAAACCAGCGACGGTTCCGGGGAGAAGGGCTACCAGGTGGAAAGGGAAGGAGAAAAACTCCTGCGCTTCATTGAAAGCGCTTTCCCCCGGGGCACCATGGTCGAAGTGCGGGACCTGTTTTTTAACCTGCCAGCCAGGCGCAAGTTCCTGCGCTCTGACCGTTCGGAATTGAGCCTGGTGGTTCAATTTGTGACGACCATGGCCCTGGCTTTTCCCGGAGTAAAATTCGTCCTGGTCAACAACAACAAGGAAATAATAAATTGCCCGGCCGTGACCTCGGTCGGGGAAAGGGTTTACCAGTTATTCGGGAAAAAAGTCCTGGATAACCTGATGAGCCTGGATTACGAGGAGGAGAGTTACCGAATATCAGGCCTGAGCTCCAGGCCCTTTTCCGGTCGGCTCGACCGCCAGCATCAGTTTTTCTTCGTTAACCGGAGGCCGGTTAAAGACCGGATGCTGACCGCGGCTTTAACCCAGGCCTATCTCGGAATCCTGGAAAAGCAGAAAAATCCCGAAGGCTTCATCTTCCTGGATATCCCCTTTGAGCAGGTTGATGTAAATGTCCACCCGGCTAAAGCTGAGGTCCGGTTCCGCGACCCGCAGAAAGTCTTTCGATTAATACTGAGGGCGGTGGACATGGCCGCCAGGGAGGAAAGCCTGGCTAAGCCCATCCTGGTGGATGAAGAAAAACCAGAGGCCGACGCAACCTGGTTGGAAGGAAAGGAAACGAGTTCTCCTGGCCGGGACGCAATTTATAAGCAGGAAGCCGGCTTGGGCTCGAGTGAAGCTAAAACCCTGCTTGTCCCGGGTGGAGAGCCGGCCAGGTTCAAGCCGGGAGTGATAGCCGAGGCTGTCAGCAAAAAGGAAGCTGCCCCGATTAAGGTTCTGGGCCAGTATTTAAATTCTTATATCATTGCCGTCTCGGATGAGGCGGTATTTGTCATCGACCAGCACAATGCCCACGAGAGGATACTTTTTGAAAAGTTCCGGCAGCTGGAAGACCAGAGGGCCTGGACTTCCAGGCAGATGCTTTTTCCTTCGGTTATTGACCTGACGCCGAAGCAGCAGCTGGCTTACCAGGAAATGCAGTCCGAACTGGAAAGGCTGGGCTTCAGACTGGAACCGATGGGCGGGCTGAGCTTTGCCCTGAAAGAGTACCCGGATGTTTTCCAGGAAGCCGAGGCTTCGGCCATCCTGCTTTCTTTGCTGGAAGAGGAAGAAGGGGGGAAATTCCAGAGCCGGCGGGAGAAAATCCTAGCTACCATGGCCTGCAAAGCCGCGGTCAAAGCCGGCCAGGTGCTGACAGCCGAGGAAATGGACTTCCTGGCTTCTGAATTATTTGCTTCTGGAACCCCGGGTCTCTGCCCCCACGGCCGGCCGGTGGTTATCCAGCTTGACCGTTCCCGCATAGAAAGGACCCTCGGGCGGCAGCCGGAGTAGGGCCGGGCCCGCTTAAATTGACATCTTAAGGTTCTTTCTGTTAACATTTTAGCTCCAATTCGAGAACCGGGAATGCCATCGGTCTTTGACTTTCTGGCTTGAAAACGGGGAGTGGCGCAGCCTGGTTAGCGCGCCTGCCTTGGGAGCAGGAGG
>JANLGB010000212.1 GCA_024653405.1 Candidatus Saccharicenans sp. | reverse complement strand
TAACCATGAAAATGATCAATAAGACGAGTAAGACATCGCACAGCGGAACGACATTGGGTTCTGCTTTCGCCATACTCTCCTCCTTAATATTGTTAGGAAATTGATTTTATTGCAAACCTGGGGCTTTGTCAAATAAATTTGCTGGCCAATCGGATTTTCAAGCCTTATTTTCCCTGATTTCGGGTCCGGAAGCAATTATCTGTTTGAATTTTCTGGCCCGGTGGCTTATATTCATATTGAAGAAGGAGGAGGGATGAAAGACCTGAAAGTAGAAGTGGTGGAGGTCATTTCCCGCTGCGGCGCCCGGCACAAGCCCGGTGATTGCTTTTACATCAGGGGCGAGGGCATGTTGGAAATCCCGGAAGGGAAGAAGATCTGTTTGTATGCACTCAACAGCCTGTTTCCTTTCCTGACAGCCAAGCAGCGCCAAGACGAGCTGCCCCAGGATGACTGGATTGCCGAAACGGAGATCCTGACCTGCCCCGACCCCAAGGGCGTCAGGTTCCGGATTACCACCATGTAGCCAGCGGGTCCTCGGCCGCCTCTTTTGATTTTTGCCTCCGGCTGTGGTATATGTCTGTCTATTTTTCTGGAAGCGACTCGCCGACCGGAGGACCAGATGAATGTCCTGCTCCTTCTGTTTATCGCCATCATTTTTTTTATCCTGGCTGCCCGCTTCTATGCCAAATACATCTCGCGTCAGCTGGGAGAAGACCCCAGCCAGCCGACACCGGCCGTTACCTGTAACGACGGCCGCGATTATGTGCCGACCAGGAACTATATAGTCTTTGCCCACCATTTCTCGGCCATCGCCGGGGCTGGACCGATTCTGGGACCGACTATGGCCCTGCTTTATGGTTATGTCCCGGCCTGGCTCTGGATAGTCTTCGGAGGCATCTTCATCGGGGCGGTTCATGATTTTACTGCCCTTTTCGTCAGTATGAGAGAGGGCGGAAGGTCAATGGCCGAGGTAGCCCGCCGCACCCTGGGTCCGACCGGCTTCAACCTGTTCATCGGTTTTACCATCATCATGATCGTCCTGGTGACTTCCTCCTTCCTCAATGCTACCTCCATCTCTCTGACCTCGCTCTGGCCCCTGGCCAAAATCGGGGTGAAAGAAGGGGAGACCTTCCTGAAAACGGTGGTGGTGGACGGGGTAGTCATGGGCCGCATCGGCGGCATCGCTTCCATGTCGGTCATCATCATCACCCTATGTTCGCCGCTTCTCGGCTGGCTGCTTTATAAAAAAAGGATGAAAACGGCCCTGGCCTATCTCCTGGCTCTGGCCATCGGTGTGGTTTCGGTCCTGGCCGGGATTCATTACCCCGTGTCCCTGAGTCCCAGGACCTGGATGATAATAATTTCAATCTACGTCCTGATAGCGGCCGGGGTGCCAGTCTGGGTGATTCTCCAGCCCCGGGATTTCATCAACGTCCAGATCCTCTACGGCGGGATTGCCCTTCTGGTGCTCTCAGTCTTAAATACAGGCTTTCACGGCCTGCGGGTGACCATCCCGGCTTTCAACCTGCAGGAAGGCGTCAGGAACCTGGGACTGATCTGGCCGATGATGTTCTGCACCATTGCCTGCGGGGCCATTTCCGGTTTCCATGCCCTGGTGGCCGGGGGCACCACCTGCAAGCAGCTGCCCTCGGAGAAAGATGCCCGCCGGGTGGGCTACAACGCCATGCTCCTGGAATCGGTCCTAGCCATCTGCGTGGTGCTGGCGGTTGGGGCAGCCCTGAGCTTCGGTGATTATAAAGCCATCGTCTGGCCCTCCGACCCGGCAGTCAAGTCCAACCCCATTCTCGGTTTTTCTCTGGCGGCCGGACATCTGTTCAACCTGGGCCTGGGAATACCGGTGGCTCTGGGCACGATTTTCGGAATCCTGCTGGTGGAAGGGTTTGTGGTCACCACCCTGGATGCGGCCGTGCGCCTCAACCGTTACCTTTTCGAGGAGCTGTGGTCGATAGTGTTCAAGAATCCGCCCCGCTTCCTCAAGAACTACTGGGTCAATTCGGGAATTGCCGTGCTGCTGATGTGGCTTCTGGCTTATTCCAATGCCTTCAACGTCCTTCGGAACGGCCAACCAGCTTCTGGCTGCCCTGACCCTATTTGCGGTTTCGGCCTGGCTGCTGCTGCGTCGCCGGTCTAACTGGTTTACCCTGGCCCCTGGAATTTTCATGCTGCTGACCACTATGGCTTCGCTCCTGATCCTGATGCGTTCTTACCTGGAGAAGAAAAATTATGTGCTGCTGATGGCCGACCTGCTGCTGCTGGGGCTGGCGGTGGGGGTTATCTTCCTTTTCATCCGGACCTTTTCCCGCCGCCGAACCGGAAAAACCGTTGAGGCCTGAGCCAGACGGAAGCCTGTTTAGCGTGAGCCTTATTGCAGGGTTTTCAGGGCCTTCTTGTTATTGCTGGTCTTGAAGACCAGCAGAATCCTGCCGGCTCCGGCCGAAGAACCGTAAGAATACTTGATGTCAATCACCGCTCCGCCCAGCAGAGCTCCGATTTCCGCCCCGACGCCGATGCGGTCGGTGACTTCGACCGTGATGACCTTGCTGACTTTTATTTTATAGCGCAGAGCCTTGAGGGCCGCTTCCGCCTTCTTGTTGTCGGAAGTGACAAGCTGAAAATGGCCCTGGTTGCCTTCTGAAAATACGCAGTAAGCTCTCAGGTTGATGCCAGCGTTGGCCAGCGTTCCCAGGACCCGGCCGAAAATTCCGGGTTCGTTGGGGGTGATAACATGCAGTTCGGTTTCTTCTCTGACTACGTTCACCTGCTTTCTCCTTTTAGCTTGATTCAGGCGGTAAGAATCGCTTTCTTTAGCAAAAAATTATAGCATCATCAACCTATTTTTTTTACCGCATTTTGTTTATAATTTCAACAAATTTTATTAAAAAGCAGGTCAGGATGAAAAAATTAGCCATAATCGACAACTCCCTGTGGCCGGAGGTCTATAACCCGGTCGAGCACTGGACCGCTTACCTGGACCTGCCTTACCGGGCCTTCCGAGCGGTCGAGGGTTATCTGCCTGACCTGGAGGACGGCTATACCCATCTCATCGTTACCGGTTCGGAGGCTTCCATCGTCAACCTGGAGCCCTGGGTGCTGGCTGAAGCCGACCTGCTGCAAGAAGCCGTTGAGAGGAACCTGGTAGTCCTGGGGAGCTGCTACGGGCACCAGCTGCTGGCCCTGGCCCTGGCCGGCCGGCAGTCTGTCAGGCGCGCTGCCCGCCCGGAAATCGGCTGGATAGAAGTGGAAATCTTAAAAACCGACCCCCTCCTCGGGTCCAGAGGCCGACGGCATGTCTTTTCCTCCCACTATGATGAGGTCTATAACCTGGATGAAAGCCGGTTTGAAATCCTGGCCCGCAGCCAGCACTGTCCGGTTCAGGCCTTCCGCCTCAGGGGAAAAAAGGTCTGGGGACTCCAGGCCCATCCTGAAATAGACCCGGCCTCGGCTGCTCTGCTACTGCGGGGAATGCTTGATAGGGGTTTCTCCGGCACTGAGTTTATCAACCAGGCCCTGGCCTCGGCCCCGAGTGACGACGGCTGGATTGAAACCATCAGCCGCAATTTTGTTTCCCTGCAAAATTCAGAAAAGGGGGTTTGTTGGTCCTTGGCTAGGAGATGGTATCCAGGTTGAGGAAAGAGCTTTGGGTAGAGGTCA
>JANLGB010000211.1 GCA_024653405.1 Candidatus Saccharicenans sp. | reverse complement strand
CCACCCTGGCAAACAGAGCCTGGGTGGGTGGTGGCATCTATACCAAGGCGGCCGATGTCGGAGCCGACCTGGTAGGTAAGGTTGAAGCCAACATTCCCGAGGATGACCCCAGAAACCCGGCCGTTATTGCCGATAACGTCGGTGATAACGTGGGTGACGTGGCCGGCATGGGGGCTGACCTCTATGAGTCCTATGCCGGTTCCATCCTGGCCACAGCCGCTCTGGGAGCTTCGGCTTACGCCGGCCAGGGAGTCCTGCAGCTTAATGCCGTGGTGGCCCCTATGGCCATAGCCGCCGTTGGCACCATCCTGTCCATCCTGGGAATTTTCCTGGTTAAGACCAGGGAAGGAGCTACCCAGAAAGACCTGATCAACGCTTTGAGCCGCGGCATAAATGCCAGCTCGGTTTTCATCATAATTTTTTCTTATTTTGTTATCCACTATCTGAAACTCCCCCTGGGTACCTGGCTGGCCCTGGTGGCCGGGCTGCTGGCTGGAATTGCTATCGGCAAATCAACCGAGTATTTTACCTCTCATTCCTTTCGGCCCACCAGGAAGATAGCCCATAGTGCCAACACCGGCGCGGCCACAGTTATCATTTCCGGCATCGGCACCGGTATGCTTTCGACCTCGGTCCCGGTGCTGGCGGTGGCGGCCGGAACAGTCCTGGCCTACCTTTTTGCTTCCGGCTTTAACCTGGCCAACGTCGGGCCCGGGCTGTATGGCATAGGCATTGCAGCGGTCGGCATGCTCTCCACCCTGGGCATTACCCTGGCCACTGATGCTTATGGTCCAATCGCCGACAACGCCGGCGGCAACGCCCAGATGTCCAACCTGGAGCCGGAAGTCCGGCGGAGGACCGATGCCCTGGATGCCCTGGGCAATACCACCGCCGCCACCGGCAAGGGCTTTGCCATAGGTTCGGCGGCCCTGACCGCTCTGGCCCTTCTGGCCTCCTACGTGGAAGAGTTGAAGGTCGGTCTGCTGCGTGTCGGCCAGAACACCATCCAGATGATGGACGGCACCGTCATAGAAACGGCCAAAGCTGGCATCCTGGATTTCATGAACTATTTCCGGGTGACCCTGATGAACCCCATCGTCCTGGTGGGCATGTTCATCGGAGCTATGATGGCCTTTGTCTTTTGCGGACTGACCATGCAGGCCGTGGGTAAAGCGGCCGGCAAGATGGTGGACGAGGTTCGGCGCCAGTTCAAGGAAATTCCCGGCGTCTGGGAGGGGACGTCTGAGCCGGATTATGCCCGGTGCGTGGCCATTTCCACCCGGGGAGCGCAGAAAGCCATGATGGTGCCCTCGCTGGCGGCCATAATGGTTCCCGTGGCCACCGGCCTGCTGCTGGGCGTGGGCGGAGTCATGGGCCTGCTGATCGGGGCCACCACCACCGGTTTTGTCCTGGCCGTATTTATGGCCAATGCCGGTGGAGCCTGGGATAACGCCAAGAAATTCATAGAAGAAGGCAACCTCGGGGGCAAGGGTTCAAATGCTCATAAGGCGGCGGTGGTCGGGGACACGGTTGGCGACCCCTTCAAGGACACCTCCGGTCCCAGCCTGAACATCCTGATCAAGTTGATGAGCATGGTCTCCATCGTAATGGCCGGTCTGACCGTGGCCTTTTCCCTGATTAAATAAATATATGAATGAACGTTCATATATGGGCTGAGGGAGAAAGAAAAAAAGCGGTTGGATTTCTGGCTGAAAAATTAGTAAATTAGGCTCTGGCTGCCAGTATGGACATCAGGACAGCCAGAGCCTTTTTATTTCAGCTGAGGCTGGACGGGAGGTGGTCATGAGTTACTGCCTGAGAAATAGGCCCGCGGCCGGAGTCTTTCTATTGATGGTTATAATGTTTTTTCTGTTCCTGGCCTTTCCCGCCTGTCGGGGGGAAAAGTCAGCCGCGGAAATCACGGCTGAAGAGCTCCTGGCCCATATCCGGATTCTGTCTGACGATATTTATGAAGGTCGGGGTCTAGGCAGCCGGGGAATTGAGCTGGCGGCTGCCTACCAGGAAGATTTTTTCAGACAGTTTGGCTTGCAGCCCTTCATTGGGCAAAATTATCGCCAGGAATTCACCCTGGTCGGAGTGCAGCCCGACCTCAAAGCTACCCTGGAGGTCATTCCCGGCCCCGGCCGCAGGCTGGCTGAAGTCCCGCCCCCGGTTCTGCTGGAAGATTTTGTTATCAAGAGCGAAAGGGAGGATTGCCCCAACGAAGTCACAGCCGAACTGGTCTATGGCGGTTACCTGATTCAGGCCCCGGAGCGTAACTGGGACGACCTCAAAGGCTTTGATGTCCGGGGCAAGGTGCTGCTGGTGGAAATCAACGAGCCTGGTAATTACCCCGGTGGCATCTTTGACGGAGAAGATATGAATTATTACGGCCGGTGGATCTATAAGTTTGAGAAGGCCACCGAGCTGGGAGCGGTCGGTGTCCTCATTATTCACAACGATAAAGGAGCCACCTACGGCTGGAGTGTCGTTCGTAATTCCTGGGCCAAGGAATCTTTTTTCCTACCCGAAAAGAAACGAAGCCTGTATTTCCAGGGCTGGGTCAGCAGTGCCCTGGCTGAAAAAATTCTGGCTGCGGCCGGCCTCGACCGGAAGAAACTTCTGGCTGAGGCTGAAAGGCCCGACTTCAGCCCGAAGCCGCTAGGGCTTTCTGTCCGGGTCCGGCAGAAACCAGTTTTCAGGGAAGTGGCGGCGGCCAACGTGGTCGGCTGGCTTCGGAGCCACCATCAGGAAGCCTGGGATAAGTACGTGATTATTTCAGCCCATTATGACCACCTGGGCCAGGACCCCAACCTCCGGGGCGACCCGGTCTATAACGGAGCGGTTGACAACTGTTCGGCTACCGCCTGCCTGCTGGCCCTGGCCCGTTATTACTCGCAGTTCAGGGGAGACCTGCCGCTCAACCTGGTCTTTGCCGCCGTGACCGCCGAAGAGCAGAACCTGCTCGGCTCGGACTTCCTAGCCTCTCATCTTCCTATCCCTAATTCCTCAGTCCTGGCCAATATCAATTTTGAGATGACCAATGTCTGGGGAGAGACCGAGGATGTCTACGGAATCGGGGCCCGCTTTTCCGATTTGGATGACCTCTGCCGCCAGGCGGCTGAAAAACTCGGCTACCGCTACACGCCGGAGCGGGGCGGAAACTATGGCTTTTTCTTCCGCTCCGACCAGCTGAGCTTTGCCCGCCACGGTATTCCGGCGGTCTGGTTACACGAGGGAGTGGTGGCCAGGGGGCCGGACCCGGATAAAGTCTGGAGGAAAGCCGAGGAGTACCAGAAATTCCATTACCATCAGGTCAGCGACGAATTCCAGGAAGACTGGGATATGGGCGGGGCCTTGCAGCTGCTGCGCTGGGCCCGGGAAATCATAGAGCTCCTGGGGCGGCAGGACCAGCTGCCCCAGTTCAAGCCAGACAGCGCTTTTCAAAGGCCAGCGGCTGACTGAGCGGTAAATTTTTTCCGGTTATTGCAAAAGTCAGAGGTTGTGATAAAATCAATACCTGACTTGACAATGAACCTCAGAGAGACCACTTTCGGCGAATTCTTAAAGCCCTCCCAGATAATCTTTGAACTCAAGAGCCGGGATAAACTGGAAGCTATTGAAGAACTTCTAGACAGCCTGGTCAAGCAAAAGCTGATCAATAACAAGGATC
>JANLGB010000210.1:2227-3702 GCA_024653405.1 Candidatus Saccharicenans sp. | reverse complement strand
CAGGCCTCAGTGTACCTGGCTTCCCGGGCCGCCTGCAGTTCCTCCAGAAGATAAGATTTTTTCAGGCCGGGGTTGACAATGTCCCAGGGCAGCGCTGCTTCAGGGTCGATGGCTTGAAGATATTTTTTATAATCCAGGCCAGTCCTGGCAAAAGCCCTTTCCCATAGCTCAAAATTGAAGTGGTCGAGCCAGCCGTCAAAACGAGCTCCCAACCGGTAAGCTTCCAGCAGGACCGCTCCCAGGCGCCGGTCGCCGCGCGAAAAAACTGCCTCCAGAATGGAGGTCTTTATCCGGTGCTCCTTCAACTCCACTTTTTTCCAGCGGCCGATGTTGCTCTTAATGTATTCCTGTTTTTGCTGCAATATTCTTTCCTCGTCCATGGCCAGCCACTGGAAGGGGGTGTGGGGCTTAGGAATAAAAGAAGAGACGCTCAGGTTGATGGCCGGCTGGTAACCCAGTATTTTTTGACCCAGCTCTACCAGCCGCCCGATAAGGCTGATGATCGCCCTGACATCTTCTGACGTTTCCGTCGGCAGACCGATCATGAAATAGAGCTTCAGCAGCCGCCAGCCATTTTCGAAAGCATAGCGGGCCGCGGTTAAAAGTTCTTCATCAGAAATCTTTTTATTGATGACCCTCCTGAGCCGCTCACTGCCGGCCTCAGGGACCAGAGTGAATCCGGTTTTCCTGATCCTGACAATATTTTCCACCACCTTCCTGGACAGACGACCCGGTCTCAGGGACGGCAGGGAGATGGCGGTTTTTTCCTTTTCCAGCCAGGGCAGCAGAGTTTCAATCGTCTCTTCCAGGAAAGGATAATCACCCACCGACAGGGCATTAAATGACAGGTCTTCATAGCCGCTGGCCTGTAATCCCTTCCGGACGGTCTCGATGGTTTGTCCGGATGTCCGCAAGCGGTAAGGAAAGTAAATGCTGGCCGCCTGGCAGAACCGGCAGTTCTGGGGACAGCCTCGGGCCACCTCCACCTGCAACCGGTCAAAAACACTCTGGATGTTGGGAACGATGAACCGGTCGGGAGCCAGAGCTCTCTCCAGCGGATAGACCAGGCGTTTATTGATTACTTCGGGGAAGCCAGGACGGGGTTGTGGAACCAGGAGAAAACTTCTGGGCTGGGGCCTGGCTTCATAAAAAGAAGGCAAGTAAAGACCGGGCAGCTCAGAAAAACCCCTGACCAGCTCTTCCCTGGTCTTGACCGTATTCTTCAGTTCCAGATAGCGGTCTATTATCTCTAGGATCAGGTCTTCACCATCGCCCAGGGCAAAAATATCGATAAAATCAGCCAGAGGTTCAGGGTTAAGGGCCACCGGACCGCCGGCAATCACCAGGGGCTGGCTGAGGTCACGGTCGCGGGCCAGCAGTGGAATGCGACCCAGCTCCAATAGGCTGAGCAGGTTGGTGTGATTAAGCTCATACAGAAGAGAGACCCCGACGATATCAAATTGAAAAAGAGGTAT
>JANLGB010000210.1:0-2217 GCA_024653405.1 Candidatus Saccharicenans sp. | reverse complement strand
TTCCAGGCTGTACAACGGCAGGCCGGTGGCCCGCAGACTGGCTTCAAAGTCCGGCCAGGGAGCATAGACTCTTTCGGCCAGGACCTCGGGCCTCTGGTTCAAGACCTGGTAGAGGATTCTCTGCCCGAGGTAAGACAGGCCTATTTCATAAACTTCAGGGAAAGCCAGAGCCACCCTGACTTTAACCCGGTCAGGGTCCTTTTTTAACTGATTCCACTCTCCACCAGTATAACGTCCAGGTTTTTGAACCTGGCGCCACAGGTATTCCAGTTTTTTCAGGTCCAGCGGTTGTACGGTTTTCATCTCAACCTTTCCCCAGAAAAATCAAATGAAGGCAAAGCGGCGCATGCGCACATTGATCACCAGGCTGCCAGCTAGAAAGTTGGATAACAAGGACGAGCCGCCGTAGCTCAGCAAAGGAATCGGTATCCCGGTAATCGGGAAAAGGCCGACCAGCATCATCACGTTGATCAGGAACTGGCAGCCGATCATCATGGCCACCAGAAAAGCCAGGTAGACCCCAGCCCGGTCCGGGGAGAGCCAGACCGTGGAAAAGAGCCGGTAAAGAAACAGAAAATACAGGGCAAAAACAACAAGCAAGCCCAAGAAGCCGGTTTCTTCTGCTATCACCGCCATGATAAAATCAGTATGCCTGGCTGGTAAAAACCTCAGCTGGCTCTGCGTTCCCTTGCGATAGCCTTTGCCGGTCAAGCCGCCCGAACCGATGGCAATCTTGGATTGCCGTAGTTGATAGCCGGCTCCCCTCGGGTCCTGGTTTGGGGTGAGCAGAGTTTCAATTCTCTTTTTTTGGTAATCTTTCAGGGCTAGATTCCAGCCGCCTAGCCCGGCCACCAGGCAGACAATGAGGATGACGGCCACATACTTTTTCTTGATTCCGGCCAGGAGGTAGGTTCCGATCAGGATTGGTACATAAGTCAAGGCCGTACCCAGGTCGGGCTGCAGAGCGGTCAGGAAAGCCGGCAGCCCAACCAGAGCCGAGCTCAGGGCAAAAGCCTTAAAGGACATGCGGTCTTCGCGATATTCGGAGAAAATCCTGGCCAGAACCAGGATGACGGCAATCTTGGTCAGCTCCGAAGGCTGAGCCTGAAATGGTCCCAGGACAATCCAGCTCCTGGTGTTGGCCACTACCCGGCCAAAAAACAGTAGACCCAGAAGGATCAGGTTCATAAGAACATAAAGCGGAATAGAAATTGAAAGCAAGAACTTATAATCTATCATGATGGCCACCAGCAGGGCTAACAGGCTGACCAGCAGCCAGAGCATCTGCCGCCAGACAAACTGGCTGGCCTGGAAATAGATAGCGCTGTAAACAAAAACAATCCCGGTGATGGAAATGAGAACCATCAACAGAATGGTCGGAGCATCAATCTCTCGGAATATCCGTCTATCTAACATATTTTTCCCGATAAGCCTTGAAAATCTGGCCGGCCAGAGGCGCGGCTGTCTGTCCGCCCATTCCGCCAAATTCGACTAGCACTGTAACTACAATCTCCGGATTTTGCCGCGGGGCAAAGCCGGTGAACCAGGAATGGGTCTTCTTTAATTCCACTCCCCTCTGGACTAATTTCACGGCCGTTTCCCGGCTGATAAGCTGGGTAGAACCGGTTTTACCACAGATGTCAAATCCGGGCTGGAAGGCTCCCTGTCCGGTCCCCTGGGCATTGACCGAGCGCCACATGCCCTCCACCACTTTCTCGATGATAGACTCGGGCAGATAGATACGGCTGGCCCCGTCCTGGTGGTCGGGACTTTTTACCAGGTGGGGCCTGATTTTTTTTCCGCGGTTGGCCACCAGCGAGGTCAGGTAAGCTATCTGCAAAGGAGTTACGAGCAGGGGTCCCTGGCCGATGGCCACTGAAATTGTTTCCCCGGGAAACCAGGTTTGCCGCAGGAATTTTCTTTTCCAGTCAGTGCTGGGTACCAGGCCTTCTTTTTCACCCGGCAGGTCGATTTCAGTCTTCTGTCCCAGGCCCATCATCCTGGCGTAAGCGGCAATGGTATCGATGTCAAGTCTACGTCCCAGCTGATAAAAATAAACGTTACAGGAATTCTTGATGGCCTCGGGCAGATTAAGCAGGCCGTGGCCCGGTTTGAACCAGCAGGCAAATTCCTTGTTATAAATTTCAATAGAACCACTGCAAAAAAAAGTTGAATTCTCAGTAATTACTCCTTCCTTCAGGGCGGCCAGGGCCATGA
>JANLGB010000020.1:13410-17687 GCA_024653405.1 Candidatus Saccharicenans sp. | reverse complement strand
GGCCCGCTGTAATAAACCTCGGCCCGGGAGAATAAGCCGGTCCGCATCAATTGCTTGAGATTCTGGTCAATTTGATAATCAGAGTAGGACTGCCCCGGCTTCAGGTTCAACAGGCTGGCCACCGTCGGCTCGGCTTCCTGGCCATCAACCAGGATAGTTATTCTTTCTATTGGACGGCTGTTTTCGGCTGGATGAAGCAAAACAGCTGTGAGCAACAGAGTGATTAACAACAGCCAGCCCCTGGCTTTCACCTAAAACCTCTTTCTCAACTTAAAATCAAGGCTGACCCGTCCGAGTTCATTCTTGATGGCCACCAGTGACAGGCCCCCGGATAGATCCCATTCCAGCCTGACAATTTCCTCTCTTTGGGTGGCCAGGTTGGTGGAATAGACTATAAAAAAGTTTTTGGAAAGCCGCTTGCCCACGGTCAGCCGGGCGGTGATTTCAGATGTTGAACCCATGAGAAAAGGATCCAATCGGAAGCGGTCCAGGCTAAACAAACTTTCCGATTTCCGGGCCAGCTGGTAGGAAATCATGGAAGCCGTGCTCATCTGGGTCGGGTCGAGGGAGTAGCGTCTCTGGTAGGATTCGCCCAGAGCCAGCAGCGACAGAATTTCTTCCTGCGGCAGCGGTGGCGAGGAAGAAAATTCAGGCTTGAGACTGCTGGCCAGGCCGTTGAGGTTGAAAATCACATGGTAATCCTTGACGTAGGCTTCGCTCTGAAAATCAATGTAGGGGTCAATGACCAGGGGATTGAAAAAACTCAATCTTCCCCTGAGAACACGGAAATCACGGTCCTGGAAATAAATCGTTCCCGACAGGGCTTCAATTTCTCCGGTGATGATCGGGCTGCCAACCGTGCCAGAGATGGTCAGGTCCAGCCTGGCCCTGATTCTGCCCAGGGAATTCTCCATCCAGACGTTGTCGCCGGCCCGGAGCCTAAAGTTAAGGTTAAGGTCATCAATCCAGCTGCTTCTGCCCTCGGCCGCATAGGTCTGCGAGGAAAAGGAAAGCTTTTCGTATAATTCTTTTTTCCAGAGAGCCTCCTTGAGCAGGAAATCGCCTTCCAGAACCGACCTGTTCCCCTTCTTGGCAAACCTCATCTGGCCGTCTGCCACCAGACTGGTTCGCTCAAAGACCGAAAGTTCCATGTTCTGGCCGGACAGGCGAATTTCTGCTTCCTCCAGACCCGTCGACCCGAAGGCCAGTTCCCCAGAACCCTGAACCGGCCCCCCGCCCAACAATCCCTGAAAGGACCTGATGGACACCCGTCCATTTTTGACGAAGGCCAGCCCGGAGAAATCATTTAGAGCATGGGCGAAACCCGGAATCGGGATCAGCTCCCCCCGGAGTTCCACCGCTCCGGTTAGGTCCAGGCCAGCAATCGGTCCCTGGAAACTCAACAGGTAATCAACGCTGCCGCTGGCTCCCCTCCAGGGCAGGAGGAAATCGAGGTTGGTCAGGCGGCCCCGGACCTCTCCCTGCAGAAAATCCCTATCAAAGGGAATTTCCAGCTTGACTTCAAACTGACTGTCTCCCGGCAGCAGCCGACCTTTCAGTTCAACACTCAGATTGTTTTCCAGGAAATTCAGGTTGTAATCGCCGCTGGCCCCTGGGGCTCTGACAAAAAAGACTCCGAATTTATCAATGGAAAAATCTCCGCCGGGCCGGTCCCGGCCGAAAAGGCCCTGGCCTTTAAGATCCAGGCTGATCCGGCCTGAAAAATCAGAAGAAAAGGGCTTGAGGTCAACCCCGGTAGCTTTAAGGTCAAAGTCATAAGTTGCGGGCCCAAAACCCAGGGCCAGCCTCCCAGATACTTCTCCCCCGTTGAGATTGAATTTGAGCTCGGGAAAAGTCAGCCCCCGCTCATCCCAGATAATTTTCCCGTTGACATTTTTTATCGGGCTGCCCAGCAACAGCATTTCTTCGGAAGAGAAATCACCCTGGAAATTAATCTTCTGACCCTCGGTGATATAAATGAAATCCCCCCGGACCGGGCCCCTGATGGGAAAATCAACTCTGAGATAAGCCAGCGCTGTTTCCACCAGAGCCCTGTCCAGGAGCAGCCTGGTTTCGGTTCGGCCGTTGTGATTATTTATTTCGACCTGACCATCAAAATTCTTGTCCAGGACATAAACCTTGCCCTCGACACTACCGCCTTCTACCGCCACCCGGCCCCGGGCGGTAGTCACCTCGAACCTTTCAAAACCAGCCGGCGATAAGGAGAATTCAAAATCCAGGTGGGGCCGATTATAATCTCCCTTGATTTCTATTTCGGCCCGTCCGGCGCCCCTGATTTCGGGAAATTCAAACCTGGTTTTGAACAACTCCTCAGTAAATTCCCGGGCTCCCCGGACATCGGTGAACTGCCCGGTTATGACCAGGTCCAGCAGCCGCCCGATCACCACCTGCCCCCCGACACTCAGCCGACCGAAAGATGTCAGTAAATCCTTTGTCTGAATTTTCAGGTCCTTTTTTGGCAGGTTAAGGTCGATGGCCACCCGGCCGTTCAGAGCAGACCCGTCCCTGGTTTCGCTTTCAGTAATTTCATCGCGGAATTCGGCCGTGGCCTGAAGCTCCCCTTTTTTCAGGGTAAACCGGCCCCAGGCCGGGGAGCTCACCGGCCAGGGAACTGAGGCATATTTCATGATCGGGTCCAGATGAAAGCCTTCCATCTGTCCCTCGATCTGACCGCCGCCGTAGGTGATAGTCACCCTCTCCTGGGGCTGGTTGTTCTTCCTGATTTCTGAAAAAATCCGCCCACCCCGGCCCTTCTCCATTAGCACCTGGCCCTCAGCCGAGCCCAGGTCCACCTGGTTCAGACGGAAATTTTTCATCCGGTAATCAGCTTTGACCAGAAGCGGCCCGCTTTCATTGGAAATGGTAACCTCGCCTGAAGTCTGGCCTTCCCAGCTGAAAGGAAGTTTGAGGGCGCTCATTATGAACTGAGTATCCAGGTTATAGACGGCTCTCAGGTCCACTTTGGTCGATTGCAGCAGGGCAATTTTCCCTTCTAGCCGCAGGGCCGATTTTTCTCCCCGGACAACGAGCCGTCCGATGTTGATGGTACGACCCCGGCCGGTCACCAGGGCTTCCAGTTCACCCTCCAGCAGTTCTGGAGAGTCATAAGGTCTTAACCTGGCTTGCCCGGCCCGGAGTAGGACGTTGACCCAGTTACTTTCCGCCCGGAAAAAGGCCGAGACTCCGGACAATTCGTAACTTCCCTGGTTGAGCTCAAAAACAAAGTGGCCTTCATTGATAAACCCGCCCTCGATTATCAGCGGCAGATTTATCGATAGCTTACTCCCGCCACCGCTCCCCTTTTCTCCCTTGCCGTTATAAACCAGCTCCGGCCGGAAGACTTCCACCGTGACCGGCTTTTCCTTCCTCAATAGCGAGAGCAGGGGCAGTGAGACCTTGAGCCGTTCCAGCGAGAAAGCGGGATTGGCCGACCGTGATTTCAGATGCTTGATATTGAGAGACGGGGGCAGGTAATTGAGTTTTATCTCGCTTACCTCAAAACTCTGGTTCAGCCGGCGGCCAAGCTGTTTCAGGAAAAGGCTCTTGGCAAACGACAGGGCCACGTATAAAAAGGCAATCACCACCAGGATGGCAATCAGGCCCTTCCGTTTTTTCAAGAAACCCATGAACTCAAGCTCTCCCCTTGGATAAAAAAAGTTTTATTTTGCGGCCACCTTTTTCCAGTCCTGGAGAAACTTCTCAATGCCAATATCGGTCAGGGGATGACGGACCAGTTTATCCATGACCGCAAAGGGAACCGTGGCGATATGGGCTCCCAGCAAGGCGGCTTCCACTACGTGCCCGGGGTGTCGGACGCTGGCCACTATCACCTCGGTCTCGAAGTTATAATTCTCGTAGATGGTCAAAATCTGTTCCACCAGTTCCATCCCGTGGTGGGAAATATCATCCAGCCGGCCGATGAAGGGGCTGACGAAGGCTGCCCCGGCCTTGGCTGCCAGCAGGGCCTGGGAGGGCGAGAAAACCAGGGTCATGTTAACCTTGATGCCTTCGGCCGCCAGGATCTTGGTGGCCTTGAGCCCATCCAGGTTAACCGGAATCTTGACGGCAATGTTGGGCGCCAGCTGGTTGAGTTTCCGGGCTTCGGGAACAATGTCTTCGGCCCTAGTGGAAACGCACTCCACGCTCACCGGGCCCGAGACCAGGCTGCAGATTTCCCGGATCAGTTTCTCCAAAGGTACATTTTCTTTGGAACAGAGGGTGGGGTATTCTCGATGGAGTTACCACCAACCCCACCC
>JANLGB010000020.1:5974-13400 GCA_024653405.1 Candidatus Saccharicenans sp. | reverse complement strand
TCATCCTACCTCCTTGGCTCTATTTTCTTAACGAAATTTGAAAGCGTTCCGATGCCCTCAATCTGAACATCCACCCGATCCCCAGGCTGCATCGGCCCGACTCCGGCCGGGGTGCCGGTGGCGATGACATCGCCCGGCTCCAGGGTCATGATCCGTGAGAGGTAGCGGATGAGAAAGGGAACTGGGAAAATCAGGTTGCGGGTATTGCCGGATTGAACCAGCTTCCCGTTGAGAAAAGTTTTTAACTGGACGGCTCCAGGATCCAGGTCCGTCACCAGGCAGGGGCCAATAGCCGCAAAAGTATCAAAGGATTTGGCCCGGGTGAATTGAACGTCTTTAAGCTGCAGGTCCCTGGCAGTGACGTCGTTGAAGCAGGTATAGCCCAGGACGTATTCCTGCCAGTTGCTGTCGTCGGACAAATTGCAGGCTTTCTTCTTTATGATAACGGCCAGCTCCCCCTCGTAATCCACCCTCTGGGAAACCTCCGGGTAGATTATGGCCTGAAGCGGGCCGATGATGGCGCTGGGCGGTTTGAGGAAAAGCAGGGGTTCTGGCGGGACGGGATTACCCAGCTCCTCGGCATGTTCACGGTAATTCCTCCCGATGCAGACAATTTTCGAGGGGCAAACTGGAGGCAGCAGAGTCACTTCGGAAATGGGAATAGGACTTTCCAGAATCTTGAAATTCCTGAAAATAGAACCCCTGACCGGAAAAAGCACCTCTTCCTTCAACAGCCCGTAAAGTATTTTCTTTCGGTAGCGGAAACGGTAAATCTTCATTTTTCAAGTCTTGACCTGAATTTTTGCCGGTGGACTCTCGTTGCCGGACTTATCCACCGCCCTTATAGAATAAACATAGAGAGCCTGCTTTTCAACCGACCTGTCGAGAAAAACGGGGATGGTCAGGTGGTCCGAAGTGAGGAGGACAGGCCCGGTTTCACCTTCCCGCCAGCGGTAAACCCGGTAACCGGCCAGGTCTTTTTCCGAATTAGGAAGCCAGGAAAGAGCCACCCCTTCTTCTCCCAGTACCGCCCTGACCCCGTCCGGAGCCTCGGGCGGGAAAACGTCCTCGGCCTTGACCTCCAGAATTTCCGAGTCAGCGCCCTCCCTTAATTCCCCGCCCCTGACTTTGGCTGCCCGCACCAGGTAGCGGTAGCTCCGGCCGAAGGAAAAATCCCGGTCGGCAAAAACCGTTTCTTCGAGGGGCCGGTGGGTCAGCAGGATAAAATCCCCGTTTTCCGCCCGATAGAGGTTATAATAAATTTTTTCTGTAAGCGGTTGACCATCAAGGTGAGAAGCCGGCGCTTGCCAACAAAGAAGTATTCGGTCCTGGCTAACTTCAGCCCGCAGGCCGACCGGGGCTGAAGGCAGCACTTCCGGCTGAATTTCCACCAGGTTGGAAATTTCTGACCAGCCCCCTTTTTTGCCCCTGACCTGCAGGCCGAAAAGAAACTTCCGGCCGACCGCTTTATTCAGGTCAAGGCTGAGCCGGGCCCGGTTCAATCCGGTTTCCAGCCGCCCGATTTGGAGCTCAGACAGCGGCCTGGAATATTTCAGGAAAAAAGCCGGAGACTTTTTTTCTAAAGTTTCTTCTCCTTTTATCTCCAGGACCCTTATTTCCACCCGGGAAATCTCCAGCGGAGCCCCGCTCAGGTAGCTCAGGGGGCCACTCCAGGTGAAAATGAGCTTCGCCCCCTGCTGGACTATTCTTAAATCCTTGACCGCCTGGGGTTTTCTGGGGACGGGTTCCTGCAGCTGACCCTTATGGCCGCAGCCGGAGTTAAAAAAGGAGAGCAAGAAAATTAGCAGGCCGGCAGCCAGTAGCGGGACATTTTTCTTCATCACAGGATGAATTTTCTCAGGTCCTGATCCTTGAGAATTTCGCTGAGCTGTTTCTGGACATATTCCCTGGTAATGACTATCTTTCGCTCGGCCAGGTTAGGAGCTTCATAGGAAATTTCCTCCATCACCTTCTCCATCACCGTGTGCAGCCTCCGGGCTCCGATATTCTCAGCTTCCTCGTTCACCTTCTCGGCAATGGCCGCGATTTCTTCTATGGCTTCTGGAGCGAATTCCACCTCCACCCCTTCGGTGGCCAGCAGCGCCTTGTATTGTTTGATCAAAGCGTTTTCGGTTTCGGTCAGGATGCGGATAAAATCTTCCTTGGTCAGGGGTGATAGCTCGACTCTGATGGGGAAACGTCCCTGGATTTCGGGAATCAAGTCCGAGGGCTTGGTCACGTGAAAGGCCCCAGCGGCTATGAACAAAATATGGTCGGTTCGGACCAGCCCGAAGCGGGTAGAGACGGTGGTTCCTTCAATGATGGGCAGGAGGTCTCGCTGGACCCCTTCCCGGCTGACATCTGGCCCAACTCCGGATTCCCGGCCAGCGACTTTATCCAGTTCGTCCAGGAAAATGATGCCCGACTGTTCCACTCTCTCTATGGCCAGGCGGGCCACCTGGTCCATGTCGACCAGCCTTTTCTCTTCGTCTTCCAGGAGAATCTCCCGGGCTTCCTTGATCTTCACCCGGCGTTTTTTGGTCTTTCCCCCGAACATGCCCGGCAGTATTTCCTGGATTTGAATTCCTATTTCTTCAAAGCCGTTGCTGCTGATAAATTCAAAGGGCGGAGCCGGTTTTTCCGTGACCTCGATTTCCACCACCCTGTCTTCGAGCTGGCCGGCCCGCAACTGGCGGCGGAGGCGATCCCGGGTGCGCTGCATCTCTTTCTGCTCTTCATCCACTGCGGCCGGTTCCTTGCGACGGTTGGCCAGCGGCCGGCCGGGCAGGAGCAGGTCCAGCAACTTTTCCTCGACATTGGCCATGGCCTTGGCTTCGATTTCCTTGACCTTCTCCTGTTTAACCATGTCCACGGCAATCCGTACCAGGTCGCGGATCATCGATTCCACATCTCGGCCGACGTAACCGACCTCGGTAAAGCGGCTGGCTTCTATCTTAAGAAAGGGCGAAGAGGTTAGCTTGGCCAGGCGGCGGGAGATTTCGGTCTTACCGACGCCGGTCGGGCCTATCATCAGGATATTCTTGGGAGCTATTTCATCAGCCAGCTCGGGCGGCAGCTTGCGCCGACGGAAGCGATTTCTCAGAGCAATGGCCACGGCTTTCTTGGCCGCCTTCTGGCCGATTATGTACTTATCGAGCTCGGCCACGATTTGCTGGGGGGTGAGCTCTCCTTCCGATTCTCCGAAAACCAGCCGGTCTTCCCGGATGATTTTGCCTTCAAGTTCGATGGCCATTAAAGTTCCTCAATAGTAAAATTATCGTTGGTATAAACGCAGATTTCCGAAGCAATTCTCAGGGCCTCCAGGGCGATTTCCCGGGCTGAAAGCTCGGTGTGTTTGACCAGGGCCCGGGCCGCGGCCAGAGCATAGGGACCGCCCGAACCGACTGCGGTTAGCCCGTCGTCCGGTTCAACCACATCGCCCGTCCCGGAAATAAGAAAGGTATTCCCGGCATCGGCCACGATCAGCAAAGCATCCAGCTGGCGTAACGACTTGTCCAGGCGCCAGTCCTTGGCCAGCTCGATGGCTGCCCGCGACAGGTTTCCCCGGTATTCTTCCAGCTTGGCCTCAAAGCGGGCAAAAAGGGCAAAGGCGTCGGAAGTAGCCCCGGCAAAACCGGCCAGAACCTGGCCCTTATAAAGGCGCCGGACTTTCTGAGCGGTGGACTTGAGCACCGTCTGGCTCATGGTTACCTGGCCGTCGCCAGCCATAACCACCCGTCCTTTATGCCTGATACAGAGGACTGTGGTCGACTTGATCATGATTGTTCACCTTTTATGCCTTGATTATACAACAAAAGCCGCCTGGGTGTAAGAACAGGGGACAGGCCAAATATTGCCACTTTTTCTGGCCTTAATTTTGTGGTAAACATCCTGTTAAGAGGTGAGGATATGGAGAAATTGACCCTGGTCATAATGGCTGCCGGCATTGGTAGCCGGTACGGCGGTCTGAAACAGGTTGACCCGGTCGGGCCCAACGGCGAACTCATCATAGACTACTCCCTGTTCGATGCTCATCGAGCAGGGATTGAGAATGTGGTTTTTATCATCCGCCGCGACCTGGAAAAAGTTTTCAAGGAAAAGATAGGTCACCAGGCTGAGAAGCATTTCCAGGTTTCTTATGTTTTCCAGGAAATGAATATGGCTCTGCCACCGGGTTTCAAGATTCCCGAAGACCGGGTCAAGCCCTGGGGGACTGGCCAGGCTGTCCTTCTCTGTTGTTCCGCGGTCGCTGGGAATTTCCTGGTCATCAACGCCGACGATTTCTACGGCTACGAAGCCATAAAGAAGCTGGCCGATTACATGAGGAAGGTTAAGGACGAGCCCAGTCATTATAACTACGCCCTGGTCGGCTACCGGCTCGGAAATACTCTATCCGAGCATGGGCATGTGGCCCGAGGCATCTGCCGAATATCCGAAGACGGCTACCTGCTCGACCTGCGCGAGCGAACCAAAGTTCAGAAATTCGCCGACGGCATCAGGTATACCGAGGATGGTCAGACCT
Source organism: Candidatus Saccharicenans sp. (assembly GCA_024653405.1). GTDB lineage: Bacteria > Acidobacteriota > Aminicenantia > Aminicenantales > Saccharicenantaceae > Saccharicenans. Next base: position 8,878 of record JANLGB010000020.1, on the reverse strand, counting down.
GGCAGCCCCTCTCCCCTGACGATATTGCCTCCATGAACATTTTCGGACTGACCCCGAGCATCTTTGACGAACTGGAAATCCGTTTCCAGAACTTTCTGACTAACCCGGCTACCAATCTGAGCAAGTCCGAGTTCTACATCCCGGAAGTGGTCGGTGCTCTTTCCCGGGAGAAAAAGGCCAGAGTCCGGGTTCTGACCACCGAGGACCAGTGGTACGGCGTCACCTACCAGGAAGACCGTCCCTGGGTCCAGGCTGGCATCGGGCAACTTATCCAATCCGGCCGCTACCCCCAGAAGCTCTGGGAATAAGAGATAGCCCCGGTCTCAGGCAGAGAAGCCTGCGGGGGCAAATCTTTTAGAACGTCGACAGCAAGAATTGCCCTGCCCAGTATTTAAGTGGAGAGGTTGGAATGAAAATAATCAAGCCTTTTGCCTTCCCTTCCCGTTATGTTTATTTTTATTTTACTATCCAGCGCCTTCCTTCAGGCCCAGAACAGGGTCAGCTATCCCAGTGACTTCAGCCTGAGTATAAGTCGCTTTGGTCCGGGCTAAATAAGTTATCAACGCCCGGCCAGCAAATCTCTGGCCAGCAACGTTGGCAGGCCTGTCTTTCCAGATGGTGAATTCCCCGTAACCTTTAAACCGGCTCGACGCTGTGCCTAACTCCAAGTCATCTTTAATTTATCATCTCGGGTGGAATCAATTATCTGATTCTGCAGTTTGTCGTTGGCCACATTGGGCCGGGTTTTGAACTGACAGATGAAAAAGGATTATTTTTCAGGTCCTGGGCCCAGCTCTGGTTTGGACCGTTTAATGATTCTAAAGCGGCTATTGTTTCAGGTATATCCCTCGGTTAGCGGTTTTAATATTTTGGCCCGCCTGGATAGTAACGGCCCGGGCAGCTCTCCTATTCCGGCCTGTGGACACGAAGTCAACTCGACTCGGTTTAATTCTCCCCAATCACAATTCGCCCTCGGTTAAACCGGAAGAGAGTCAGGTTGCACCTTAAATTATCTCCAGCCACGGCTCGATGGCCATGGCCAATAGGACCATGAGCCTCAACCTGGCCTTGGCGAATATCTCTACTCCAGGCCGAAAATCATAATTCCAGATTGGTTAGTGAAAACGCCAGGACCAAGATAGTTTGGAAGTATCGACACCAAGACAGGCTGTAATGTTTTCGGTTGACGAAACTGGGCAAATAGAAAAAAATAGGGGCAAGGAGCTGATAATGAGAACTGGCCACAAGAAAAGAATAAGAAACCTCAATATGGTTATGATCGCAATGACTCTTTCTTCGATTTTTTTGGTCCTGGCTTCGGACCGGCTGCGCGCCTCCAAGGTGGATGAAGTTACCGTTAACGACTGGGAGAATCCCAGGGTGTTCGCCATAAACAAAGAGGCGCCACAGACCACCTTCGTTTCATTCCCGGACCTGAAGCAAGCCCTGAGCCAGGAACCAAGAAAATCTCGCTGGTACAAATCGCTCAACGGCCGCTGGAAATTTCACTGGGTGCCAAAACCAGCTGACCGACCGCTCGATTTCTGGCAGCCCGGTTATGATGACAGCCGCTGGGCTGAAATAGATGTTCCGGCCAACTGGGAAATCAACGGCTACGGCCTCCCGATTTATGTCAACAGCGACTATGAATTCGCTCCCCGCAACCCCCAGCCGCCGCGGATTCCACCTGACAACAACCCGGTCGGTTCTTACCGGCAGAAGTTCACCGTTCCCGACGACTGGAAGGATAAGGAGGTCTATATCCATTTCGGAGCTGTGAAATCAGCCTTCTACCTCTGGGTTAACGGCCAGAAAGTCGGTTACAGCCAGGATTCCAAGACACCAGCCGAGTTCAGGATTACTCCTTATCTGAAACCAGGAGAAAACCTGCTGGCCCTGGAAGTCTACCGTTTTTCAGATGGCTCCTACCTGGAATGCCAGGATTTCTGGCGCATTTCAGGCATAGAGCGGGATGTTTATCTCTACGCTGTGCCCAAGATCCGTTTCCGGGATTTCTTCGCCCTCACCACCCTTGGTGATAATTATGGTGAGGGCCGCCTGAACCTCGAAGTGGAAGTCCTGAATGGCAATCAGGATCCGCCGGGCCGGGCTAAAAAAATTGAGGTCTATAATCTTTCGGCCTCCATCCTGGATGAGCGCGGGAACCAGCTCTTTTTCGAGAAGAAGACCTTTACCCTGAAACCGGGTAACAGCAAAGTACTCAACTTCAAAGGGGAAATCCCCGGCGTTAAGCCCTGGACCGCCGAGACCCCCAACCTCTACACCCTGTGTCTGGAACTGGCCGGGGAAAAGAACCTTCCCCTACAAGCCACCACCAGGAAGGTTGGTTTCCGTACGGTGGAGATAAAGAACGGCCAGCTCCTGATAAACGGCCGGGCCGTTTATTTCCGGGGTGTCGACCGCCATGAGCACGACCCCTGGACCGGACACGTCATCTCCGAAGAGTCCATGGTTCGGGATATTCAGCTGATGAAGCAGAACAACATCAACGCTGTCCGGACCAGCCATTATCCCAACGACCCGCGCTGGTATGAGCTGTGCGATTATTATGGGATCTACCTGATAGATGAAGCCAACATCGAATCTCACGGCCTGGGTTACGGCGAGAAAAGCCTGGCCAAGAACCCGGACTGGGGCCCGGCCCATCTGGACCGCATCAGGAGAATGGTGGAAAGAGACAAGAACCACCCGTCGGTGGTCATCTGGTCCATGGGCAATGAAGCCGGAAATGGAATTAATTTTGAAGAGTGCTACCGCTGGATCAAGCAACGCGACCCCAGCAGGCCAATTCATTACGAACGGGCCCAGTTAGAATGGAACACCGACATCTACTGCCCGATGTATGCCCGGATCGAACACCTGGAAAAATATGCCAGGACCAAC
>JANLGB010000020.1:5581-5964 GCA_024653405.1 Candidatus Saccharicenans sp. | reverse complement strand
TGCGAGTATGCTCATTCTATGGGTAACAGCACCGGAAACCTCCAGGATTACTGGGATGTCATCGAAAAATATCCGGCCCTTCAGGGCGGGTTCATTTGGGACTGGGTGGACCAGGGCTTGGCCAAAAAGAACGAACGGGGCGAGCTTTTCTGGGCTTACGGCGGGGATTATGGCCCCCCGGGCACACCATCGGATGATAATTTCTGCTGCAATGGACTGGTAGCGCCAGACCGCCAACCACACCCGGCCTTGTGGGAAGTAAAGAAAGTCTACCAGCCGGCGAAATTCGAACTGGTTGAAGCAGTCAACCCTGAGTCATCAGAAGCTAAGATCAAAATCACCAACAAATATGATTTTCTGTCCCTTTCGCCGGAGAGTTTTTT
>JANLGB010000020.1:0-5571 GCA_024653405.1 Candidatus Saccharicenans sp. | reverse complement strand
CCGCTGGAAGCTCTTAAAAGACGGCCAGCCGGTAGCCGAAGGTTCGGCCGCCTGCCCCACCGTTCTACCCTGGAAAGAGGAAGAAATAAGATTAAAACTGCCGGCCGAAGTCCTTAAAGCCGACGGCGAATTTTTCCTCAACCTGGGACTGCACAATAAACATGACCTGGCTCAGGGACTGGTACCGGCCGACCATCTGATCGCTTCGGAACAGCTTAAAATCAAGGAAGGCCAGGCCAGCTCAAGCCAGAACCTGGCGCCCGAGGTCCGGTCCAGCCAGCCCGCTTCCAAGTTGCCGAAACTCAGAATTAAAGAGAACAAGCGAAATAAGCAGGAAATCACCGTCAGCGGCCAGGACTTTGTCCTGACCTTTAACCGGGCCGAAGGTCGACTGACCTCCTACCGCTTCCAGAACGTTGAACTGCTGAAGGAAGGGCCGCTCCCTAATTTCTGGAGGGCCCCAACCGACAATGACTTCGGCAACCGGATGCCCCAGCGGCTCAAGGTGTGGCGGGAGGCCAGCCTCAACCGCCGGGTGAAAGCTTTCCAGGTCAGCAAGGAAAAATCGGGGCGGGTGGTGGTCCGGGTCGAATTCTTCCTGCCCTCGGTCGAAGCCAGCCATACCGTTACCTATGCGGTGGCCCCGGACGGAACGATTACGGTCGGCAACGAGTTCAGGCCGGCCAAGCCGGACCAGCTGCCCGAGATTCCACGGCTGGGAATGCTTTTCGGACTGGCTGACGGTCTGGAAGAAATTGAATATTACGGCCGCGGCCCGCACGAAAATTACTGCGACCGCAAGACCTCGGCTTTCGTCGGTATTTACAGGACCAACAAAGACGAACAGGTTATTCCCTACGTCAGCGCCCAGGAATTTGGCCAGCGCACCGATACCAGATGGCTGATAATAAAGAACAAAAGCGGCCGCGGACTTAAATTCAGCGGTCAGCCGCTGTTTGGATTTTCAGCCATTCCCTACACCCCAGAAGACCTGACGCTCAACCGGCGCGGGGAGAAACATTTTATCGACGTCCCGAGGCAAAGCAACCTCTACCTGTGCCTCGACCTGGCCCAGATGGGAGTCGGCGGCGATGATTCCTGGGGGGCCAAACCCCATCCCCAGTACCTGATCAAACCCCAGGCCTATTCCTGGTCCTTCAGCCTGCAGCCGATTAAATAAGAGGTTAGCCAGCCCTGACTTGTTATTGCCTGGCCGACGGCAAAAAGGCCTTTGCTCTCTTGCCTTTACAACCGATAAAAATTCCTGCGGCCAGGGCATAGAGAGCAAGGTAAACGATAGCCACAGGCAAGCCCAAGAGGAGGCCTGTGGTGGCATCGGCCAGTAAGGCCCATAAGACACCCAGGTTACCAGGTTCTTTTGCCTCATAAACCTGAATCCACAAGGCAAGGTAGGCATCATTGGCAGCCGCAAATATCCCAAAAAGAAATGCAGCCAGGCCAAATATCTTAGAAAATAATAACAGGCGCTGCAGCGAAGCGCCCATAAGTTCCAGCCAATTATCGAATATTTCTGAAACTCTGAGTGCTGAGTATGAACTCATCGAGGCCAGTGCCTCCTTTATTATCGCACCTAACCCTTTGAATCTTTTATCTTTCAATTCTGGCCAGAGATCTGCCCAAAAAAAATTAAATGAAAGAAATGGCCTGGTTGTTCGTATATATTTATGGAGTCAAAATCATTCCTGCCCCTCAAATGATTGATTGACTGCCCTGATATTAGCTGGTATTCTGAAATTAACCAGAGCAAAAAATAATGAAATGTCCCAACTGCGGAAAAGAAAACGCCCAGGATACCCGTTTCTGCGGCTACTGCGGCACCGAGCTTGGCACTCCTGTTGAAAAATCCGAATACGGTGTAACCAAAACCTATCAAACGCCGCGGGGAAGGTTCAGCCGGGGCACGGTAATCGGCGGGCGGTATGAAGTCATAGAATTCCTGGGCGAAGGCGGGATGGGAGCCGTCTATCGGGTCTATGACCAGAAACTCAAAGAAGTGGTGGCCCTTAAGTTTCTCCGGCCCGAAATCTCGCTGGAACCCAGGCTGATTGAACGTTTCCAGGCTGAGCTGAAGCTGGCCCGCCAGATATCCCATCGCCATGTCTGCCGCCTTTATGACCTGGGAGCAGAGGGCTTTTCCCTTTTCATCACCATGGAATACATCCAGGGAGAAGACCTCAAGCGCTTTATCCGCCGGACCGGCCACCTGAACGAACCAAAAGCCAGGACCATTGCCCGACAGGTGGCGGAGGGGTTGGCTGAAGCCCATCATTTCGGCATCATCCACCGCGACCTGAAGCCTCACAACATAATGATCGACCAGGAAGGAAATGCTAAGATAATGGATTTTGGCTTGGCCCGGTCCCGGCAACAGCCGGGCCTGACCCAGAAAGGTATGATTCTGGGCACACCCGAGTACATGTCCCCGGAACAGGTCGAGGGCCTGGAGGCCGACCAGAGGTCGGACTTATATTCGCTCGGAGTTATCCTATATGAAATGGTGACGGGTGAGACTCCGTTCAAGGGTGAAACGCCCCTCAGCCTGGCTCTCAAGCATAAGCTGGAAACTCCGCCCGACCCGCGAGAACTTAATCCCCGGCTCTCAGACGAAATGAGCCGGATAATCCTGAAGTGCCTCCAAAAGAATCCAGCCGAACGCTACCAGTCGGCCGAGGAACTGCTTCTTGATTTTAGGGCCCTTCAGGAAGAGCCCTCATCCACCCGGAGACCGGCTGACTACACCAGGAAAACTCCGCCGACTGCCTCCCCTGCTCCCTATGACCAAGGACAGCCGGCCAGACCGGTTTTCACTCCGATGGAGCTCCAGTCTCCTGAGGTCATCAAGATTACTTCATCCCCCAAGAAATCCAGGACTAGAAAAGTCTTGTCGGCCTTACTGCTGTTCATCGTCATCCTGGCCGCTGGCTCTTTGATTAAGAAACTGCTGGATAAGACCCTGTTTACATTTCTTTCTGGCTCAAAGGTGGCCACTGAACGCCGGGCCGAACCGCCTGCTGGCCCCGGCGGGCCACCTCCAATCCAACCTGACCAGGACCGGACACCAGCTGAATCCGGCCCGACGTCGAAAGTGTCTCCCGACCTGCCGCCATTCGTGGCCACCATGCTCAGGGAGAGCTACCAATACCTCCAGATGAAGAACCCTGAAGCCTTCCAGAAAAAACTGTCCGAGCTGCGGGCCTCGCTGCCAGCCGGATCTCCCTACCAGAAGATGCTGGACGAAGTTGAAACTAAAGTCGCTGAGAGCCAGCAGCTGGAAAAAGCGGGTAAAATAGAAGAATCCCGCGGCCGCCTGGCTCACGGGGAAACCCGGTTGCGCCGGCTCCTGGACCAGGTCCAGGAAAAAGAGCGGGCCGATGAAGCCCGGAAAATTATGGAACAGTCCCGGCTCCAGGCTGAGAAAAAAATGCAGGCCGGCAAGGGAAATTTGCTGTTCTGGGTGGCTTCGGAAAAAGAAAAGGAAGCCCAGGCCGCCTACGATAAGAATGATTTCAGCTCGGCTGAGACCCTCTATAAAATTCTTAACCAGGTCTATAGCATGAGTCTTAAAGGCGGGGATGAACCAGCCGACCTGCAAAAATTAAGAATGATGGCCCTGAACACCAGGAAAACTGCAGAAAGAATAAAAGAGCAAACCAAGCCGGATGACAGCTGGCTGTTTGACTGGGGCAATGACTACCTCAACCAGGCCGAGCAGGAAGCCCGAAGGAAGTCGTATGCGGTTTCGGCCGAACTCTATATTGCCGCCACTTTCTTATTTGAAAAAGCCTGCCTGGCCTGGTCCCCTCCTGAATAAAACGGGGGACACAATACTCATTCCCCAATTTTTTGATCCATCCTTCAGTCCATCTGGGTAGCCAAATGGAGCGGGCTGGCCCCTGGCAAATAGTTCTTCTTCTTTTTCTTCTTTGCGGGGCGCCCCGGGCTGTCATGGCCAGTCAGCCGCCTTCTTTTGGCACGGAAACTAAATATCTTGCGGCCTGAACCGGTCGAATCCTTACCATTGTATTCGAGCGGCGATTTTTATAAATTATGGTTACGATATTCATCAACCTGATTTTCCGGAGAAAAAAAATGAAGGCCAAGAAGGTTTTCTTTTCAGCCTCTATGTCGCTTTCGGCCCTTATCTGCCTGTGCCTGGCCATCGGTTCGGTCGTTACAGCCGCTGCCAGCAGCCAGAAGACAGGCAAACCAGCACCAAAGTCAGAGCTGGCCCATCTGCCCTTTATGAACCCGGAGCTGACACCAGAGCAACAGGCGATCGACCTGGTCAGCCGGCTGACACTGCCAGAGAAGGTCAGCCAGGTTATGAACGATGCCCCGGCCATAGATAGACTGGGAATACCAAAATACAACTGGTGGAATGAATGCCTCCACGGCGTAGCCCGGGCCGGCCTGGCCACCGTTTTCCCCCAGGCCATCGGCCTGGCCGCCACCTGGGACACCGCTCTGATGTATCAGGTGGCCACGGCCATCTCTGATGAAGCCAGAGCTAAACATCATGAAGCTGCCCGCCGAGGACAGCGTGGGCTTTACCAGGGGCTTACTTTCTGGTCGCCCAACATCAACCTGTTCCGCGACCCGCGCTGGGGCCGGGGCATGGAAACCTACGGTGAAGACCCCTACCTCACCGGCACCATGGCCATTAGTTTCATTCGGGGATTGCAGGGAGAAGACCCTAGGTATTTCAAAGTCATCGCCACCGCCAAGCACTATGCCGTCCACAGCGGGCCGGAACCCGACCGCCACACCTTTGATGCCGTGGTGGATTTTCCCACCCTGCGCAGCAGCTATCTTCCCCACTTTGAAATGGCCGTCCGCGAAGGCCGGGCTTATTCTGTCATGTGCGCTTACAACCGCTACCAGAACCTACCCTGCTGTGGCAGCCCATTCCTGCTCAGTGACATTCTGCGCCGCGAATGGGGTTTTGAAGGTTACGTGGTTTCGGATTGCGATGCCGTAGATGACATCTACGCCACTCACAAACTGGTGTCAACCCTGGCTGAGGCCGCCGCCCTGGCCCTTAAAGCCGGCACCGACCTGAACTGCGGCCGGGCTTACAACGCCCTTCTTGAAGCCGTCAAAAAGGGCCTGGTTGATGAAGCTACCCTTGATATCGCGGTCAAGAGGCTTTTCCTGGCCCGCTTCAAGCTGGGACTATTCGACCCTGAAGACCGCGTTCCTTTTGCCCGGATTCCCTACTCGGTGGTGGATTCGCCAGGGCACCGGTTGCTGGCCCTGGAAGTGGCCAGAAAATCAATCGTTCTTCTCCAGAATAAAGGCGATACGCTGCCTCTTCCCAAATCTCTCCAATCGCTGGCCGTCATCGGTCCAAATGCTGACGACGTCGAAGTGCTGCTGGGCAATTACAACGGCTTGCCAGCTGACCCCATCACCCCTCTCCGTGGCCTGAAAGAACTTCTCAGCCCGCACACCGAAATCTTCTACGAGCCTGGCACGGACTGGGCCGATGGAATTCCGGTGATGACAGTTATTCCTGCGGAATTCCTCAGACCCTCACCAGAAGCCAGAGAA
>JANLGB010000209.1 GCA_024653405.1 Candidatus Saccharicenans sp. | reverse complement strand
CTGGCCAGCCTGTACTTCAGGCGGCTGATTACCCTGGATACGGCCATGGCCGTTACTTCCAACCAGGAAGAGCTCATCGACATCATCCAGAGGCACGAAGGTACCATGGTCAAAAAGGGAACATCCGGTTCTTACACCGGGAAATAAAATAATAGATATAGTTATGAGAGTTAAGAATGAGAATTAAATAAGGAGAAGGGCGATGCCAGTTTATGTCTGGACAGGAAAAAATCGTTACGGTGATGTGGTTGGTGGGGAAAGGGTGGCTGAATCCATAGAAGGATTGACCAGGGCACTGCAGAGAGACCAGATAGCAGTTATCAGCATCAAGCCGAAGAGGGCTATGCCGGCTATTCCATTCTTGAAAAGGGAAAAGGTCAAGTTGAAAGAGCTGGCCTTCTTCAGCCGGCAGCTCTCGGTCTTGATCGATGCCGAACTGCCACTCATCCAGAGCCTGGGTCTGCTGGCCGAACAGCAGAAGAACAAGTATTTCAGCCGGGTGATAACCGAGGTCAAGGAAGACGTGGAAGCCGGTTCCGCCCTACACCAGGCCCTGAGAAAGCACCCCAAGGTTTTTGACGACCTGTACTGTAACCTGGTGGCCTCGGGCGAGCAGAGCGGTTCGCTGGATACCATGCTTCGGAGGCTGGCCGATTACCAGGAAAGCATGATCAAGTTGCGGGCCAAGGTGCGTCAGGCCATGATCTATCCCACGGCCATCATCATCTTTGCCATCCTGGTGGCAATTTTCATGCTGTGGAAGGTTATTCCGGTTTTCGGCAGCATCTACCAGGAGCTGGGAGCGCAACTCCCGAGCCTGACGGCTTTTGTCCTGGCTTTGAGCCGATTTGTCCAGAAATACATTATCTTCATTTTCCTGGGGCTGATAGGCCTGGTTTTTGGTTTCAGGTACTGGAGGAAAACTCCTCCGGGACGGGAAGCCGTCGACCGGGGGATGTTGAAATTCCCGGTTATGGGTAATCTGATGCGAAAAATTGCCCTGTCGCGCTTTACCCGAACGCTGAGCACGCTGATCTCGGGTGGAGTGCCTATGTTAGAAAGCTTGAAAATTGCTTCCACCACTACCGGGAACGTGATCATAGAGAGGCAGGTGCTGCAGGCCCGGCAGATGGTTTCAGAGGGCAAGAGCCTGAATGACGCTCTGAAAGAAGCCGGCCAGGGTCAGTTCCCGCCGATGATGATCCAGATGGTCAACGTGGGCGAATCAACCGGTACCCTGGATGAAATGCTGGGCAAGCTGGCCAATTTCTTCGACGACGAAGTGGATGATGCCGTGACCTCGTTGCTGGCGGCTTTAGAGCCGATGGTCTTGATTTTTGTCGGCGGTATCGTCGGCGGCCTGGTCATTTCCATGTACCTGCCGCTGTTTAACCTGATCCAGCAATTCTGAGCCGGAAGACAGTTGGCCCGTGGAGATGCCGGAGAGCGACCGACCGCTACCGGCGGCTGAGCTGCGGGCCGCTATTAGTTCCGGGCCGTGGGGCCCGGGAGGGCCTGGGGCTTAGAGGCAGTTAAGATGAGCCTGAAAGAGAAAATCGAAAGAAAAGACCTGCTGCGCTATATACTGTTGCGCCTGCTCATCATCACTTCTATTCTGATAGCGGCGGTTATCATCCAGTATTCTACCGGGACCGATTTTCCGCCCATCTTCATTCTGACCGTTATTATTTTTTACGGCCTGTCGCTGATTTATTTCTTGCTTTACCTGTGGGGAAAGTTTCTGGTGTTCCAGGCTTATCTGCAGCTAATTTCGGACCTGATGCTGATTACCTGGCTGGTCTATATCTCCGGCGGCATGACCACGGCCACCTATTTCCTGTATATCTTTGCCATCATTGCGGCCAGCCTGGTGATCTCGGAGAAAGCTACTTACCTGGCGGCCGGGTTGTCGGCCGTGCTGTTCGGGTTCCTGGTGGATGGCACCTATTTTAGTCTGATTCCTTATTTTCATCCCGACCAGGCGGTCAAGCAGGAATTCGGCTCGGTGCTATTCAACCTGATCCTGGCCTGGGCAGTGTTTTTTGCTGTGGCTTTTTTTATGAACTATCTCTCGCGAAGTTTACGCCGGACCAGGCACGAGCTGCAACAGGCTCAAAAAGAGCTCATTTTAAGAGAAAGGCTGGCCGAGGCCGGCCGGGTGTCAGCCACCCTGGCTCATGAAATCAGGAATCCCTTGGCGGCCATTTCCAGCGCTGTTCAGGTCTTAAAATCCGAGTTTAAGGGCAACGGTGATATCGGCCGGATGATGGAGATAATCGTCCGGGAATCCAACCGGGTCAGCCAGTTGCTGGAACAGTTCCTTGATTTTTCTGCTCCCTCCAGGAAGATGTTCAGCCAGATTGACCTGGGCCTGCTGTTGAACGAAACTCTGGAGATGCTGCGGTCGAGCGGGGAGCTGGATGGGGAGAAAATCCGGGTGGACGGCAATTACCTTTTCCGGAAGATTACCTACTATGGCCATCCCAACCACTTCAAGCAGATCTACTGGAACCTGATCAAGAACGCCATCAAGGCTATGCCGGAAGGCGGGAAATTGAGCCTGAATTTTTATAATTCCCGGCGGGATGGTCTGAAGATAGTCATCGCCGATACCGGGGTCGGGATGAGTGAACAGGATAAGGAAAACCTGTTCGTTCCATTCTATTCCGGGTTTGGTGAGGGCCGGGGTCTGGGCCTGGCCACCGTCAGAAAACTGGTAGAAGATTATGATGGCCAGATACAGGTCAATTCAGAGATTGGGCGCGGGACGGAAGTTATCATCACCTTGCCCCTGATCAACGAAAAGAGGATGGAACCAAACTGAGGTAAAAGAAGGCAGAGAAAAAATGGACACCATCTTAATCATTGACGATGAGAAAGGGCTGCTGGAAGTACTGAACATGGTCTTCCGGAAAGAAGGCTATGAGGTGAAAACGGCCACCTCGGGAGCCGAGGGACTGGATATCCTCAACAGCAAATCCATTGACCTGGTTATAACCGACATCAGGATGCCTCACCTGAGCGGCATGGAGGTTCTGCGGTATGTTAAGGAAAACCAGCCAGAAGTGCCGGTGATTGTGATTACGGCCTACGGCAGCATCCAGCAGGCGGTGGAAGCCCTGAAGGCCGGGGCCCTGGATTACATCGTCAAGCCGTTTGACGTGGAGGAGCTGAAGATCCTGGTGGCCCGGGGGCTGGAGAGGAAACACCTGGAACTGGAAAACATCCTGCTCAAAAAAGACCTGAAAGAAAAATATAAATTTGAAAATATGATCGGCAAGAGCCGGCTGATGCAGGAGATATACCTGCTGATAGACAAGGTGGCCGGCACCGACAGCACCGTGCTGATTACGGGTGAAAGCGGGACAGGCAAGGAAATGGCGGCCAGAGCCATCCACAGCCTGAGCCGGCGCAAGGACAAGCCTTTTGTCACCATCAATTGCGCTGCTTTGCCCGAGAACCTGCTGGAGAGTGAGCTTTTCGGACACACCAAGGGGTCTTTTACCGGGGCCATTTCAGATAAAAAGGGTATGTTTGAGGTGGCTCATAAGGGGACGCTGTTCCTGGACGAAATAGGCGAGATGTCGCCCTGGACCCAGGTTAAGTTGTTGCGGGCGCTGCAGGAGAGGAAAATCAGACGGGTGGGCGGGACGGAAGAAATTCCGGTCGATGTCCGGGTGATTGCGGCTACCAACCAGGATTTGAA
>JANLGB010000208.1:1369-3796 GCA_024653405.1 Candidatus Saccharicenans sp. | reverse complement strand
CCTTGCTCAGCGGACTGGAGAATATCAGAGCTTTCCGGGCCGGGGATTCGAAGGACAGCAGCAGGGAGGTCCTTATCGAGCGGAAGGCTTCCGACTGGATGCAACGGGGCTCGCGCTGAATGATGAGCTCAATCTGGTGGTTATTTTTATCAGGTTCAGCGGCAGGCGCCTGCTCGGCTTTCAGCGATAGGCTCTTCGGTTTCGGTGGGCTGTGCCTCTTTTTCTTCTTTTTATCCAGAATTCCGGGCCGGCCTTTAAGCAAGCCGGACAGGGTCCTGAACTCGGCCCGGGGACCCTTCGGCTTGTATTCTTTCTCAAAAGCGGGGATGGTGCCGATGGTGGCCCAGCCGGTAGCCTGGGTAATATCCCGCGATGATTTCACTGTGGCCACCAGATAATTTATGAAGAGCGAGGTGCCAGCCCCGCCCAGCAGCGCCAGCAGCAGCCCGATTATAAAAGTCTTGCGGCGGTTGGGGAAGGAGGAGTCAACCGGGACTGAAGCCCGGTCGACTATCCAGACATTTAGAGCCTGGAGGTCTTTCAACCTGGAAGCCAGGTCAGTTTCGCTCTGCCTCTTGGACAGGGCTTCAAGCAGGGCTTTCTTGTTGTCGGTTTCTATTTTTAAGCTGTTATAAAGGATTGCCGTGCTGTTGGCTTTATAGGCCTGGGTCTTGAGGTCGTCCAGCAGCCGCTGCAGGTTCTGCTCTCTGGCCAGAGCGCCCTGGTATTCAGCATAGGCGGTCTTGATCAGATTTTCTTTTTCATTGCTCAGGGCTTCGTAGGTGGCTTCTATCTCGGACTTTAGCTTCTGCATTTCTGGATATTCGGGCTTCAGGGTGGCCAGGCGCCTGGCGTATTCCCGGCTCAGTAGAGCGTATTGCTCGCGCAACCGGGCGATAGCCGGGTTGGAGGGGGATTCCGGCAGTTCTTCCGGCCGCAGGGCTTTGAGCTGGTTATAGGTGGTGTATTTATTTACGCGGTCAAGGGTGGCTGTGGTCAGGGCAGTGTTGACCTCGGTGATTTTCTGAATCAGCGGGGCTTCAGCCGAACTCAGCGGCAGAATTCCCTGGGCTGTTCCCAGCTCGGCCAATTTCTTTTCGGCTTCTTCTATGTCTTTTCTCAGGGCCGAAATCTGGGTACTCAGGAATTCGGTGGCCTGCTCGGAGGCGGTGTATTTGCGCTTGATGAGCATTTCTATGTAAGAATCAAGCAGGGTGTTCAGGACGTCGGCCGCCAGGCGCGGATTCTTATGGTTGAAACTCACCTGGATCAATTTAGTCCCGGTTAAAGGGGAAACGTTAAGGCTGGCGATAAACTCATCAATGAGCCTTTCCTTAAAAACCGGATTATCCGGCTGAACTCCTTCTTTCTGCAGTTTAAGGGGGATTTTGGGGGCAATAAATTCCGGATGCTCTTGAAGCTTCATCTTCTCGATGACATCGGAAGCCAGCGACCGGCTCTTAAGAAGCATGGCATGACTCTGGGAGTTTATGCCGCCGCTCAGCCGGCTCAGTTCTTCGAAGGGCAGCATACTCTGGGTCTCATCAATCCAGATGGTCCCGCTGGCGGTATAGATGTGGGGGGAGATGAAGACATAAACCAGAGTCAAAGCCACTATCAATACCGCCACAGTCAGGCCGGTCCATTTCCATCTGAGCATGGCATGCCAGTAGTAAAGAATCTGTTCCAGCAGGTTCTGCTGGGTCTGCCTGGTGGTGGTGGTCGGGGTGGTCGGAGTTATTTTATCCATGATTTATCCTGAAATTTTAATTCTTTCTCTTTTCATTCCTATCATTTTCATTCTTATCATTTCTATTGATTCTTTTAATAATCCTCAAAATAGTTGCCGTTTTCCACTCTGCCAGGCAACATCTCACTTAACCACAATGGTATCCCCGTCCTGCAGGTGGAAGTCAGGCCTTTTCCCGTCTATTATTTTTTTGAGGTTAAACCATAAGTTCTTTTCCTTGCCGGTCTGGGGGTCTTTCCTTTTGACCAGGACCTGGACGGCATTGGCCCACTCAGTCAGACCGCCGGCCTGGGCCACAGCTTTGAGAAGGGTCAGTCCTTTTGATTCCAGGAACTGAATGGCTCCGGGGTTCCTGACTTCGCCGTAGACATAGACGGTCAGGGTCTGGTCAAAAGGCACGATTATTTCATCCTTGGGCTTGAGCACAATATTAGTGTCATTGCTTCGCCGCAGCAGCTCGTCCACGTTTAGAACGATTCTTTCTTTTTCGCCGTTATCCTGCTGCCTCAGGATGTGAATTTCCTTGCCGGCCTGCTGGGTCAGACCGCCGGCTTCCGACAGAATCTGGAGCAGGGTGGTGGGCCCGGCCATCTCGTACAGGCCGGGGCGTCCGACTGCGCCCAGCACCGCGATTTTCTGGTGCTCCCGGATGATGACCGTCACGTGGGCACCCTTGG
>JANLGB010000208.1:0-1359 GCA_024653405.1 Candidatus Saccharicenans sp. | reverse complement strand
CCAGCTCCTGGGCAGTCAAGCCGGAAGCCGCCACCGGGCCGATTACCGCCAGGGTAATGGTACCGTCTTCGGCTACCCTGACCGTCTGGTTTAGTTCGGGCAGCTCGTAGACCTTAATCTCCAGCAGGTCCTTGGCCCCAATGCGGTAGTCTATCACCTGGGCGACCTGAGTCTGAGGCTTTTCGGCCTGTTGCTGGGCCAGTCCGGCGCCGGAAGAAAAAAGCAGCGCTACTGAAATAACCAGCAGAAATTCTATCGCTTTTAGTTTTGAGCCGCTGTTCATTCTGTCGTTACTCCATCCCATGGCTTTCTTATATTTTGTCGTTTTAAGCCTTTTATATTTTAATATCATAACAGGGAAGGGATTGGCAAAGCATTTTCGCCCGGGACTGAACCGAAGGTCAGGTTAAAGCCGATAAAATAACGGTTGAGTTTTCGCTCAGCCGGCAGGACCTTTCTCTGGCTCATATTCCCGAAAAAGTTAAAATTCCATTCCTTGCCCAGCCTTATTCCAAGGTTGGCCGAAAGAGTTGTGAATTTATAGGTAGGGGCGGTTTCCTGCCCTTCTCTTTCGAGGGGATACTCAGCTTGTCCGAAAGTAATGTTATTGCCCAGACTTACCTTTTCACTCAAGCGGAAGGTCAGGCCGCCGCCGTAGGTTGTGTTCAGGTAGTGGAGCAGGGCTGAGTAAATTGAAACGCTGAAACCCCTGGCGTAATAACCTCTGAGGCTCAGCCAGTGGCTGAGATTGATGGTGACCGAGCCGTTGCCCACTATATCTGAGGCAGCTTGGTAGACAGGGCTTTTGGGGTCAAGATAAATGTAGCCTAGGCTGAAGCCGCCCTGGAAAGTGGCCCCCGTCGGAGAGACCTCGGGGGTGAATTCTAGACCACCCAGGACGGCATAGCTCCGGCTGTCTCTGATTTTTGATTCTATGTACTTGAAATTGTAAAAACCTATCTGGCCGTTGAGGAAAAATCGGTACTTGGGGTTCGGCTGAAAATAGAGGAAGGTATCGGCGTATATCTCCCGGCGGTTGAGCTCCCGGTCAAGGGAGATACCCTCATATTCGGCATTACGGTAATTGAACCTGGAAGTGCTGAGCTGCCAGGCCACCGCCCCCGACCTGGAAAACTGCCAGAGGAATAGCCCATTCCAGGCCAATTGTTCTTCCCTGATATTGAGGATGAGCTCGGGGCTGAAGCGGCGGCGAGTGTTGTTATATCTGAAGGCCGTCTTGCCGTAAGCTTTTTTGAAAAGAAAATGAACTTGGTTGTTGGTTCTGAAGTTGAAGGTCCTTTCCTTTTCATTCTCGACATAAAAGGCGCCTTGAATCTGCTGGTAAGTGTCGAAGATTAT
>JANLGB010000207.1 GCA_024653405.1 Candidatus Saccharicenans sp. | reverse complement strand
CTGATCTTCTACAAGACGGACCGGCCGGCCGGGCAGGCTGGTTTCAGACAGATCCAGGTCCGGGTAAAAGGTAGCCCGGATTATCAGGTCAGGTACAGGCGCGGATATTTCCTGGGCAATCCCGGACAATAACTAAAAGTCTTCAGGCCAGCTTGGCCACCCAGAGTGAAAAATCCATTTCACTCATGACCTCGGAAACCCGGCCCCTTTCCATATTCTTATGGAAAACGATAAAAGTTGGCACAGCCGTTATCCCTAGCTGGGCGGCCAGGTTCTGGTATCTCTCCACATCCACCTTGACCACCATAAGTTCTCCTGCCCGTCTCCTGGCCAGTCGTTCCAGGACAGGAGCCATCAGCAAACAGGGCCCGCAGGAATTGGAATAAAAATCAATCAGAACCGGCAGGCTGGAGCGGCTGATTAAGTTTATGGCCTGAACCGAATTAACAGTCACCACATCTCCCGGCCGCGGTAAAGGATTGCGACAGCGACCGCAGACTACGGTCCCGGAGCCCAGGTTTTCCGGGTAGTAATTGGTCTGACCACACTGAAAACAGCTAACTTTAATCTTACCGGCACTCATCTTGGTTCGGTTTTTTTCTATTTTTTTTTCTATAAATTTTAAGCACAAATAGACTGAAATTCAAAGGAAAAAATAAAATAGATGTTCTCAGTCAGGAGAGCCCAACCTAAGCCAAAATTTAAATCCAGGCCGTGAAGATGGGTCGGCCGAGCTCCAGGGAATACGCCTGGCGCTGGTGAAGATGGTCGGATTGGACAGATAAAATTTTTATTTATGTTTTTCTGGCAGTTAAAATGCATTTCGGG
The DNA here is from genome assembly GCA_024653405.1 of Candidatus Saccharicenans sp. Classification (GTDB taxonomy): domain Bacteria; phylum Acidobacteriota; class Aminicenantia; order Aminicenantales; family Saccharicenantaceae; genus Saccharicenans. The sequence goes on along the minus strand of JANLGB010000207.1, from coordinate 2,972 downwards.
CAGAAGAAAGAGTCCGGCCGCGGGTCATGGCCGGCTGGCTACCACAGCAGCTCGGAAAGGATATAATTACTGACCAGAAAATTCTTCGGGGGAACACAGATCCAACCATCTTGAAAATTCAAGAGCCCGGCCGCCGCCAGCCCGGACAGCTTAGTTTCCAGGTGAGAAAAATCAAGAGCCGGGAATTTCCGCCGCCAGTCTTCCCAAGAAAGACCTTCCTTGAGCCTCAAGCCGAACGCCAGGCTCTCCCTGAGTTCAGCTTCAGGCGTCAGCTCGATAAACTCCGGCAGTTCTAACTGGCCAGAATTTATTGCCGCTTCCCATTCCCCTAACGTTGCCGGATTGGTCCAGCGGAAACTTCCCAGGTGAGAAGAGGCTGAAGGGCCCAGCCCCAGGAAGGGCTCATAGCGCCAGTATTTTAAGTTATGACGGCACTCAAATCCTGGCCGGGAAAAATTGGAAATCTCGTACTGAGACCAGCCCATCTCTTCCAGTTTCAGGCGGTAGTGGTCGTAAGTTTCGGCCACTTCTTCATCTGATAGCGGGTTTTCTTCCCAGACTTTCCGGAAGGTCACTTTTTCCAGTTCTTCCAGGAGATAAACCGAGACGTGGTCCGCTTGAATTTGACATAACGCTTGAAGATTAGCTTCCAAAGTTTTCCGGGATTCTCCCGGAACCCCGATCATCAAGTCCAGGTTAATATTCCTGGCGCTACCATGGCCGGCTTCTTCTGCCAATCTGACTATCTGCTCAGGCCGATAATGGCGGCCGAGAATTTCCAGAACCACGGGGTCAAATGACTGGGCCCCGAAACTCAGCCTGGTCACCCCGGTCTGGAGCCAGCCCCGAACCCGGTCGGGTTCAGCCGCAAGATTGACTTCCAAAGTCACCTCTTCCGGGCCGGCTGACAGGTTTTGCTCCACAGCCAGGAGGAGCGACATAATTTCTTCTGGTGCCAGGAGCGAGGGCGACCCGCCGCCAAAGTAAATAGTGTCGATAACAAGGTAATCAGCCAGATGAGCAGCTACCTGCTCTATTTCTCTCTCAATGGCTGAAAGCCATTTGCGGTGAAGCGCCGGCTCAAAAATAACACTGGAAAAGTGGCAGTAAGCGCATTTCGACCGGCAGAAAGGATAATGGAGGTATAGCCCGGTCTTTGGTTTCTCCCGCCCTGTTTCCAGGCTCTCTCTTATGAGCTTATAGTACTTTTCCATCCGGATGTAAGAAGCTAAATTTCCCGGGGCCGGGCCTCAGCTGTGGTAGCCAATGATAGCATAATAGAGAGCCCGGTCAAAGAAGGTCACTATCCTGTTATAAAGGTCAAGAGCCTGATACAGGTCAAGGGCATTATCCAGCAGCCCTTCGGCTTGAATCTTGTTCCAGAGTTGTTTTCTTATCAAGCAGAGAGAGAGGAAAATTTCAGGCAGAGCAAAACCTTCCCGGCGCCTGGTCCGGCCCAGTTCTATCCAGTATTTCTTCATCTCCTCCGATTCCAGCTCGTAGGAAATCCAGCGGCCGAGCTGGCTGAAAACCAGGTAGGCCCGGTCATAGACTTCTTTCTCCGGAAAAGATTGGTAGGTAGGCATACTGGGATGTCTTTTCAGGTCCAGAAGGTAAGCCCTGGTCAGCTCTGAAGCGTTTTTTTCTATCAGATCAACTAATTTCCTGGAAACCGGGGAAAGAAAATACTTTTCGGGCCTGATACTTTCCACTTTCCCCTCCTCTAATCAATAATTTATTCCCTGGCCATGGGTTTGTCAAACTAAAAAGGAGGAAAATTCCTGGCGGGGTCAGAGCGCGCCCGGGGAGATTCGAACTCCCGACCTCAGGATTCGAAGTCCTTCGCTCTATCCAGCTGAGCTACGGGCGCACCGGCATATCTTAACCCAGCCGGACCTATCCCGCAAGCTGCCCCTGGCTGAGCCTAAAATGAAGGCTGCGTCTATCTCTGTTTTTTGCTTGTTTGACCATGACATTCCCCCCAAACCTACCATCAGCACCAAATTACATGCTGGCAATAATATCCAAAAAATTGGTTTTAAATTCAACCGGACGAATAAAGGCACCGCCGGGTTGAATTAAATTTATTATTTTTCAACAGGTTGCAATCAATTTTGTCTGGCACGAAATTTGCAGGCAAAATTATTGGAAGGGAGAAGGTTTGATTTATATTTTTTGATTTTGACTGGAAGGAGGTGGTTAATTCTTAAGCTAAGGTAAAGTAAAAAGGCTAAAGGGTTTTGAGGCAAGGGATTTTTTGCAAAGGAGGGAAAATGAAAAAGTTCTTTATTCCTCTTTTAATCCTTCTTCTTTTTGCTCTTCCCGCCGCGGCCCAGATCAGCCAGACCGGAACTTTAGACGGCACCGTCTATGACCAGGACAAGCAGCCCCTGCCCGGCGTGAATGTTTCCATTAAATCTCCGGCCCTGATTTCTCCCTCACTGGAAGTTGTCACCAACGAGCGGGGCCACTGGCGCTTTCCAGCTCTTCCCCCCGGTGAGTACACGGTGACTTTTAAGCTGCAAGGCTTCAGGACACTTATCAGGGAAGGAATCAAGGTCAACGTCGGTGTTACCACCACGCTGGATGTTTCCCTGGAACAATCGGCCATCGAAGAGAGCATCACCGTGACCGGAATGGCTCCGACGGTTGACATCCAGAGGACTTCGATGACCGCCAGCATCACCAGGGATGTCCTGCAGAACCTGCCGGCCGCCAGGAACCTCGGGTCCTTCTTCAACATGGCCCCGGGAGTGACTTCCAGCACGGTCCACGGCAGCTCGGAAAGGGACAACACCTATAACATCGACGGGGTCAATATCACCGACCCGGTCACCGGAACGCAGGCCGGTACTTTCGGCATGGACATTATGGAAGAGCTATCAATCCAGACCGGAGGTCTTCCGGCCGAATACGGCAGCGTCCGCGGGGGTGTGGTTAACGTGGTCACCCGGTCGGGCGGCAATCGCTTC
>JANLGB010000206.1 GCA_024653405.1 Candidatus Saccharicenans sp. | reverse complement strand
CCAGCCTGACGTGACCAAGCAGAAACCTCTCCTTTTTGCTCCGATCAGTGCAATCCTGGTTCTGGAAAAGTATGAGGGGCGCTGGGGACAGGTCATCCTGCCCGACAATCGCCAGGGCTACATCCAAATGGGCGACGGGCTGGTTCGGCAGGCTCCCTTCCAAAGACCCCGCCTCAGTCCAGAACAGATGGTGGATATAGCTAAAAGATTCCTGGGACTGCCCTATTTCTGGGGTGGTACCAGCCCCCTGGGTCTGGACTGCTCGGGCTATGTTCAGCTGATCTACCGTCTGAGTGGAATTGAAATTCTGAGAGATGCCGACATCCAGTTCACCAGCTCCGGCCTACTGGAGGTGGAAAAAGGCCAGGAACGAACTGGAGACCTGGTGTTTTTTGGCCGCAAAAGTATCAGCCACGTCGGGATGATGATCAACGATCGGGAGTTCATCCACGCCACCACCAACCAGCGGCCACTGGTCCAGATTTCCAATCTGTATGACGATTACTGGCAGAGTATTTATCAGGGTTGCCGCCGCCCCCCGGCTGAAAAATAGAAAACTATAAAAACTAAAAGTTAAGGTGAAAGAAAAAGTTCAGGAAAAGGCGGTATGATTTATAAAGATGCTATTATTTTGATCGGAATGCACGAGCCCCTGCAATTTTTCTTCATAAAGTGAACAAACCTTAGAAAGAGGCTTATTAGCGGTGATGGCTAAATTGCCAACCATACTCAGAATCGGCCGAGACCGGGAAATGAGGGAAAGGCCAAGTTATTAAGTTGGAAAATATTTAGCTAAGATTTAAGGCTTGAATAAGACTCCAACCGAAACGGATATTACTTCTGGAAAAGGAGGTCAAAGTCCCTGGCTTAAGATTAAACTTTTAGCCGGCGGCTAGAAGCCGCTTTTCTTTCTCGCCACCTTGGTGGATCTTACTTGGCTTCTTTTTTTTTGCCTTTCTCTTTTTTCTTGGCTTTCTTCTTGTATTCGGCTCCCAGAAGTTCCAGCATGGCCATCGGGGCTCCATCTCCGGAGCGTGGCCCAAGCTTCACGATTCTGGTATAACCGCCGGGACGCTCTTTGAACCTGGGACCGAGCTCGGCAAACAACTTCTGGACCGCGGCCTCCTTGGTCAGGTAAGCCAGGGCCAGGCGGCGGGCAGCCAGGGTGTTTTTCCTGGCCAAAGTGATCATCTTCTCGGCCACCGGCCGGGCCGCTTTAGCCTTGGCCAGGGTGGTCTTGATTCTTTCTTTTTCCAGAAGAGAGGTAACCAGGTTTCTGAGCAAGGCCCGGCGATGGGCGGTGTTCCGTCTGAGTTGATAGCGTTTGACCCGGTGTCTCATGCTTCCAGCTCCTTATCACTTTTGCTCTGCTTGATGACTGCCTGAACCTGTTCCAGCAGCTTGGGATGCAGTTCCAGATTCAGTCCCAGGCCGAGGGTAGCCAGCTTATCCTTGATTTCAATCAAGGACTTGCGGCCGAAGTTTTTGGTCTGCAGCAGCTGTTCCTCGGTTTTTTGCACCAGCTCGTAAACGTAGCCGATACCGGCGGCCCTCAGGCAGTTATTGGCTCTGACTGAAAGCTCCAGATGGTCGATGGTGTTGGCCAGGACGTCCACCTTATCAATGTAAGGAATTTCCTTCTTGGGAATCATTATTTCCCGCTCCAGCGGCTCATCCACTATGTTCAGGAAAATGGCCAGGTGATCGCGCAGCAACTTGGCCGCTTGAGACAGGGCGTCGGTCGGCCTGATGGCTCCGTTAGTGTAGATCTCTATGGTCAGGCTTTCGTAGTCGATGCGTTTGCCCACCCGGGCCGGCTCGACTGTATAATTAACCTTGAGGATGGGAGAGTGGGATGAATCCAGGGGGATAAAATCCACACTCAGGTCGCTCTCGAAGTTCTGGTCGGCGGTGATATAGCCACGGTTGTTCTTGACCACCATCTCCATTTCTAGCTTGCCGTCGACATCAAGAGTGGCGATATGAATATCCGGATTGAGAATCTCTATGTCAGCCTCGTGAACGATATCACCGGATTTGACTTCGGCCGGCCCGACCATTTTCAGGGTCATCCGCTTGGGTTCGTTGCCTTTCAACTTCAGGGGTATGGTCTTGAGGTTGAGAATGATATGGGTGACGTCCTCCACCACCCCCGGAAGGGTGGAAAACTCGTGCAGCACCCCGGAAATCCTGACGGCGGTGATGGCCGCCCCGGTAATCGAGGACAGCAGAATCCGGCGCAGCGAATTGCCGATGGTAATACCGTAACCTCTCTCGAAAGGCTGGGCCTGAAACCGACCATAAGTATCGCTCAGCGTTTCATAATCACATTCCAGGAATCTTGGCCTCTGGAAACCAAGTTCAATCATGGTTCCTCCTTAACAGGAAGGTCACTGTCCAGCCACCTTCCCCATTATTTCGAATAAAGCTCAACCACCAGATGTTCTTCCACCGGAATGGTGACATCCTGTCTGGTGGGCAGGGCGACCACTGTTCCCCGGCAATTATCCCAGTCCACCTGCAGCCAGCCGGGCAGGGTCTTGGTCTTATTGGCTTCAACCACGGCCCGGAAATTTTCGTTCTGGGCCGATTTCTCTTTTAGGGCCACCACATCCCCGGCCTTGACCAGGTAGGAAGGAACGGTGACCTTGTGGTCGTTGACCAGAACATGGCCGTGGGTAATCATCTGACGGGCATGCGACCTAGACTGGGCCAGGCCCATCAGGAAGACCACGTTATCCAGCCTTCTCTCCAACATCACCAGCAGGTTTTCACCGGTGACGCCTTTCTGCTGTTCGGCTCGCTTGAAGAACAGGCGGAACTGCTGTTCCGACATGCAATAATACCTTTTCAGTTTCTGCTTTTCCCTGAGCTGCAGGGCATAACCCAGAACCCTCTTGCGCATCCGTCCGTGCTGGCCCGGAGCGAAGGGCCTTCTCTCCAGGGGACATTTATCGGTCAGACACTTGTTGCCTTTAAGAAAAAGCTTGGTCTTTTCTATCCGGCACAAGCGACAATCCGGTTTTTGATACCTGGCCATGGTTAATCTCCTTTAATCCTCATCAGACTCTTCTTCTTCTTCTCACCCGACAGCCGTTATGGGGAATCGGGGTCACGTCGCGGATGGACTTGATTTCCAGTCCGGCCGCCTGCAGGGCCCGGATGGATGACTCCCGGCCGGCCCCCGGCCCCTTCACCCGAACATCAATATAGCGGACTCCGAATTCCCGGGCTTTGTTGGCCACTTCCTTGGCCGCCAGCTGAGCGGCAAAGGGTGTACCCTTCCTGGCACCCTTGAAGCCGGAAGTGCCCGAACTGGCCCAGCAGATGGTATTGCCCTGCTGGTCGGTGATGGTAATGATGGTATTGTTAAAAGTCGACTGAATATGAGCTACCCCGAAGGTAACTTCCTTTTTGATTTTTTTCTTTCTGGCTTTGGCCTTGGGCATGAACCTTCTCCCTTACACTAAGCTTTCTTTTCTTTCAGTTTCTTGATGGTATGACCACGAGGTCCTTTCCGGGTACGAGCGTTGGTCCTGGTCCTCTGACCCCGGACCGGAAGATTCCTTTTATGGCGCATTCCCCGGTAACAGCCGATATCGATCAGCCGCTTGATGTTCTGGGACACTTCTTTCCGGAGGTCACCCTCGATCTTCTCCCGCTTTTCAATAATCTGGCGGATCTTGTTGATCTCGTCCTCGGTCAATTCCTTGACCTTCTTGTTCTTATCAATCCGGGCTTCCTCCAGGATCTGGTTGGCCTTGGACCTTCCGATGCCATAGATATAGGTTAGCCCTATTTCAATCCTCTTTTCTGGCGGAAGTGTGATA
>JANLGB010000205.1 GCA_024653405.1 Candidatus Saccharicenans sp. | reverse complement strand
GTCGCAGAAATACTCCTGGTCTTTTTGCGAGCTCAGATCAACAAAAGGAAGGACGGCCACTGAGTTTTTCCATCTGGCAGAAGGAATGGTTTCTTCGATGGGTTCTCTCAAATGAAAAATCAGGTTGATGTCCAGGACTAGAGTGATAAGGAATATCAGCGGAATCAGAATCAGCTCCAGCTTAAGTTTCTTCGGTGTCTCCCGGCCGGCAAACCACCTCCAGGTCAAGGTGCCGAGGAGCGTACCTACTAAAGTTATTATGGTTATATCCAGCAACTTTTCTGGAAGATGATAATGCACCACCAGCACCCAGTGGATAATCTCGTAGACCAGCCAACCTCCCCCGATAAACCCAGCCAGAATTTCCGCCATCCGTTTCTTTCTCGTTTTGGCAAGGAATTCTTTAAACCTGGAAGGCTTTGATCTGGCGACAGGCTGGATTTGACGCCTGGGCTGGACCATATCTCCCTCTAACCCTTTTTTAACTTACAGGAAGGCCTCAAGCAAGTCAATTAATAATTTTTTGCAGGTTCGAACCTGATATCCCGGCCAGGAGCGGTTAATAGATATCTTCTTAAACTCTCAGTGGGGCGATGACTAACCTATATGACAACAGAGAAACAGACTAATTGGCGTTGACTATAAAACTGCCACAACGCGGTTAGAAAGGACATGACATTGACCTGGTGAAAAAATCATACCTGCTGGATTTCCGAGGCCCAGGAGGTGTCTCCTATTTCTGCTGCGTTTTTTACTTGATAAACATCAACAAAAGAAAATACAATGAGGAAAATTTAAAGAATTTCCGCTGGAGGAGGTTATAAATGCTCGAGCCAAAAGGGAAAAAAGCTGGCCAGGGTTTGTTTTTTCTTTTATTTTTCCTTTGCCTGATCTTTATTCTGACTACGACTGAACTGCTGGCCGTAGACACGGAAACAATCCAAACGAACAAAGACCGGCTGGTGGTCATGGCCGTAAAGGGGCAGGTGGCCCATCCCCAGCCATCTCGCTACTATCTAACCACCTGGGACGGACGGCCGAAGATGGCCATAGGTGTGGCTGGGATTAACTATACATTGAGCCTAGGCGACCCGGTTTTCGGCTGGGCAGCAGCCGACCAAGTTACGGTGGGCATTGCCACTGAAGGTGTCGGTGAAGATAGATTCCGCCAGGCCTGGCTCACCCACACGGCTGTCGGGAATGAAGTTCGGGTGCTCGGAGGGATGGCCCGTGGAGCGAAGGGTGTGGTCATCGGGAAATTTGGTGGTTATGTCCTGGTTAATTTTGATGGCGACACCAGGGAAAAACTGGCCTATGGTGATGAGCTCCAGGTCAAAGCCGAAGGCATCGGCCTGGCCATTGAAGGTTTCCCCGAGGTCTTCGTGCACAGCCTGTCGCCAGCGGTGCTGGAAAAGATGGGCCTGGGACTAAAGGACGGCAAGCTGGAAGTTCCGCTGGTGAAGAAAATCCCGGCTGAGATTGTAGGCGGCGGGCCTGGAGCCGGAAGCCTGTTCGGACATTTCAGCATCCAGACTTGCTTCCCGCCTGACATAAAAAAGTATGGGCTGGACGAATTGCGTTTCGGTGACCTGGTCTTCCTGGAGGATATCCAGTGCGACTACGGAAAAGGATATTACAAGGGGGCCGGAACGGTGGGGGTGGTGGTCAGTGGTCCGAGCGAAATTTCCGGACTGGGAATCGGAGTAACGCCGGTGCTGTCGTGTCGGACGGGCAAGCTGACTCATCGCCTTGATACTGAGGCCAACATAGCTAAATATCTGGGGCTGCCAGTTTCAAGTTCAAGAACTAAAAAATGGGCAATAAAGACCTATAATCCGCAGCTGCAGTCTCAGTCGCAAAAAAAATCCAATTACCAGGGGCCTATACGGACCAACAAAGATGAGCTGTTGACGATTGCCGTTGAAGGTGTTATCCAGCCGGCGAGTGCCCTGGATTATTCGCCCGGCTATGACGGGAAATCCAAGCTTGGTATCGGCATGTCTTCCATAAATTACAGCGTAAGTTACGGCGACACAACTTATGGCTGGGCCGAGGGCGACCATGTTGAACCGGATGTGACCATCCAGGGGCGCGACCGGCAGAGTCCGATGGAAACCGCTCTGGCCCTGCTGGCCTGCATCGGTAACGAGGCGGTCGTGGTGTCGGGTGAGGCAAGCGGAAGCAAAGGGATTTACATTGGACGGCATGCTGGGTCTGATGACAAAGTCTGGTTTCCGGCAGAGGTCAAGGAAAAGCTGGCCATTAACGACCGGGTGCTGGTCAAGGCGCGAGGCGTCGGGTTGAAAATCCTCGGGTTTGAGAATGTCCGGGTCAACAAGATTTCGCCGGAAGCCCTGGAGAAAATTGGGATCGTGGTTGAGGGAAACCAGTTGGTGGTACCGGTGGCGGCTGAAGTGCCGGGCTATTTAATGGGCTCGGGGATTGGTGGACAGGGCATTGAGGCCATTGATTACGATATTCAGACGACCTGCCCGGAAGCGGTGGAGAAATTCAACCTCAAGAAGCTGCGGCTCGGAGACATCGTCGCTATCAGGGACCATTATGATTATTACGGGCGTGGACGTTACGAAGGCGCGGTGACCATTGGTGTGGTTATCCATGGCTCTAGCGATTACTCGGGCCACGGACCGGGGGTTAATCCTATTCTAAGTTCTATGCCCGGCCGCATCAAAGTCAAGCTCGACCCGATGGCCAACATGGCTCACATCCTCGGGCTCAGATGACCCTGGGGACACCTGCAGGTGTCCCCGATCCCAAACTTGATATTGACACGCTCAAAGACGCCGATATATAAAGCGCTTGAACATCAAAAAAAGGGAGATTCTTAAAATGAGAATTCTGCAGAGAAGTCTTCGCCCAGGATTTTGTCTGATTATATTCTGCCTTCTGTTTGGCGTCCCTGGTTCCAACCAGGTCCTGGATGAAAATGCCAAAACCACAGAAGCTCTCCGCAGGGGGATGAATTTTATACCAACACCAGTTTATTCAGAAGCCGAGGACCAACGAATCCTGGAGATGTTCAAAGGGCTGCGGGTAGCCGACGTTTGCGACGGGATGGATGCTGTTGGGCTCAAGAACATCGGCTTGATGGACCCGGAAATTCATCCTCTGTGGCGGGACACTGAGCGTTTCACACATAGGTTTGTGGGCGTGGCCGTAACGGCCAGGTATGTCCCCACTCAGCGACCGCCAGCCAGCGGTATGACCACCGATGCCTACGACCGTTGGGCCGGAGACTGGTATGAGAAAATTTCAGGTGAAGTTTTCACCAGGCTCATCCGCAAAGGGACAGCTCTGGTCATCGAGGACGCGGCAGAGGCCGACGTCGGCTCCATCGGCTCTTACAACATCCTGGAGTGGAAGCGCCTGGGATGCGTGGGAGTAGTTACCAGCGCCACCGCCCGGGACACAGATGAAATCATCGTTGAGCGCGTCCCACTTTACTTCAAGAAACCGGGCCGTGGTATCAGGCCTGGGCGAAACGAGCTGGAGTCAGTGAACAGGCCCGTGGTCTGTGGAGGAGTGCTGGTCATACCCGGGGACATAATCATGGCTGACGGAGACGGAGTTATTGTGGTCCCCAGGGCCAAAGCTGAAGAAGTCGCTAAATATGCCAGAAAAATCCTGGAAGAGGATAAAGCCGGACGCCGTGAGCTTTATAAGAAGGTCGGGCTGAAGGAAGACCAGACCGTCAAGAAATGAGCCACTGGGGACACCTGCAGGTGTCCCCGGATTTTTCCCCGAGAGGCAGCACTTAAAGAGGGGACACCTGCAGGTGTCCCCTCTTTACCCTCTTTACAATTGGTATATTTTGGTATATTAAGGTTCA
>JANLGB010000204.1:3596-3902 GCA_024653405.1 Candidatus Saccharicenans sp. | reverse complement strand
TAGACGCCCTGGTTAAGGCCGGCGGCAACATCTATGCTAAAGACGAGCTTAAGAAGTGCAACGACGACCTGCAGGCAGCTATGGACGAAGTCAATGCTCAGAGCAAGAAGCTGTTCAAGAAGTATGGCCCGGCCAAAGAAATGCTGGCCAAGGTTAAAGCTGATGCCGAAGCTGTTCAGGCTATGATCCCGGCCAGAAAGGAAGAAGCCAAGAATGCCGCGCTGAGCGCCCTCAACGAGGCCAAGGCTGCTTTTGACCAGGCCAAGGCTCTCCTGGAAAAAGCTCCCAAGGGCAAGGGCACCAAGG
>JANLGB010000204.1:0-3586 GCA_024653405.1 Candidatus Saccharicenans sp. | reverse complement strand
CTGACATCGAAGCCATGAAAGCTGACCTGGCTGGCCTGGAAACCATGCTGACTGAAGTTGAGACAGCCATCGACAACGAAGATTATTTCGGCGCCGAGGACAAAGCCCTGTCCATCAAGGACAAGGCTGGGGCCATCAGCGAGCAGGTCAACGCGGCTATTGCCAAAGTGAAGAGATAAGCGTAGACTGAACCGCGGACAATTCAGCTGGAGTCGAGTTGAGTAGTGAAGTGGAATTCTGTTAGAGCAGCGCTGATACTAGTTTGCCAGCTTAGTCTTGTCCTACTTAATCAGAGTTGCCAGACCGAACCGGCTCCTCCCGAGGTAGCCCGGGCTCTACAGCAGGAGCAGGACCTCTGGAGAGCCGGTGCTTCTTTTTATGCCCCTGAAGATTATGAAGCCTACCGTCAGCACTTAGCGGCGGCCAGGAAATTCTACGAAAAAGAAGAGCTCAAGATTGGTTTTTTCCGCGAATACGACCGGGTCAAGCGGGATTTCAGCCAGGTCCTGGCCGAGGGCGAGCGGATCGGCCGGATTATCGAGGAAAAGAAGGCCAGTCTATCTTTAGAAATTGGCGCCCTTAAAAACGACCTGGTTTCGAGGTACGAAGTTATCAACAACCTGAGCCTGGAGCTCAGCCAGAGGAGCCTATCGCGCCAGCAGCTGGCCCAGGCCGATGTCCTGTTACGGGAAATAGACCGGCTTCTGGCCCAGAGCAGGTACGAAGAGGCCCGCTCCAGACTGGACAAGGTCAATGGCCTGCTCAACCAGTCGGAGAATATCCTGCGTCGGCAGCTCGAGCGTTACATGAACCAGGAGGAAATGGCCCGCTGGCGGCAGCTGGCCGAAAGGGCCATAGAAAAATCCCGCTCCGGCAACCAACTGGTTATCCTGGTCAGCAAGCTGGAAAGGAAACTGACCGTCTATAAAGGCGGGCAGCCTTTCAAAACCTACGAGGTCGGGCTGGGCTTTAATGGCCTGAGCGATAAGATTCACTCCGGCGATAATGCCACTCCCGAGGGAGAATACAAAATCATCAAGAAAGTATCCCCCAGCAAGTTCGGCAAAGCCCTGCTCATCAATTATCCCAATGACGACGACCTCAGAAGATTTAACGAAGCCAAGAAAAAGGGGTATATTACAGCTGGTAGCCGCATCGGCGGCCTGATTGAAATCCATGGCGGCGGCAAGGACGGCCTGACCCAGGGTTGCGTGGCCCTGGATGACCCAGAAATGGAGGAGCTATTCCGGTTGATTCCGCTGGGAACGCCGGTGACTATCGTCGGCACCACCGACCCTAACAACAAAATTATTGCTATACTGAAAAGAGAGCCGGGAGAGAAGAAATGAGGTTCAGGAGATTTTTGCTGGCAGCCACGGTCGTGGTCTACCTGGGCGCAGTGACCATCGTGGCTCTCTCCTGGGTTCATCACCTGAAACTCAGCTCTGAATGGAAAACGGTCTGGAGTTTTGAGCTCGACCCAAAGGCCAGGGTCAAGCCTGAAACCCAGAATGCCGCCCTGAAGAAAAAAATCAAGGAGCTCCAGCCCAAAGGCGTTTATATCATGATAGATTCGGCCGAAAACCGGCTGTATCTGAAGAAGGACAGCCAGACCGTCAAAGAAGCCGTGGTCTCCACCGGCAGCGGCGTGGTTTTGATGGAACCCGGCGGCAAGAGAAGCTGGGTGTTCGACACGCCCAAGGGCGAGTTTTTCGTCAAGTCAAAAATTCAGAACCCGTACTGGGTAAAACCCGACTGGGCTTTCATCGAGGAGAACGAACCCATTCCCAAGAAGATGGAAGACCGGGTGGAGGCTGGTGTCCTGGGGGACTATGCCCTGGGCTTCGGCCAGGGGTATTTCATCCACGGGACGCTCTACACCAGGTTGCTCGGGCGGAATGTCACCCACGGCTGCGTCCGGGTGGCCGATAAGGACCTGGAAGGAGTTTTCAAAGCTTCTAAAATCGGAACGCGAATTTATATTTATTGATGGATATAAAACATGAATGGAGCCGGAGATTTGGAACGGGTGAGAGGCAGGGACAGGTATGAGCCAGAGCTGACGATAGTTGAAATGAAAAAAGCCGGGCGAAAAACAAACAATGGAAATGGAGTGGAAGAAATAAATAGAAAAATAGAACTAAAAATTGGCTGGAAAAGAATTGAAAATTAATAAAGCCGGGAAAAGTGGATTCTGGTAGAGATAATGAAGACCATAAATAAAGAAAAGGAAAGTCAGTCGGGCCGGAGGCACTGCTGGCTGAAGGCGGTCTTGTCTTGCCTCCTGGTCGCGTCTTTTTCCTTTTCTATTGCCAGCATCTCCCAGGCTCAATCCAGCCGGTTAAAGAAAACGGCGGTAGCGGTTGCGGGAAACGGTGGTCCGGGTCATAAAGCCGCTGCCTCTGCCGTGAGCATAGAAGGGCAGAAGGTGCCGAACAGCGGAAGCCAGACACAGCCGAAAGCTAAATCAACTGCGGCCGGGCCTTCGGCCCCAACCAGGCCAGACCAGCCGGCCAAAGCTCAGCCAGGCCAGCAAGCGAAACCCGCCACTTCTTCCATCAAGGGCGTTCCCGAGTCCACCCTTCAAATCTTAAAAGAAAACCGGTTTCTGGAAGAAGAATTTAAGCTGGCTAAAACTCCCCAGTATTATTTTGTCCTTAATCTCAGGGAAAAGACGCTTGAGCTCAGGGCTAGGGGGATGGTCTTAAAATCCTGGAAGGCCAGTGAGCTCCGGTACACGGGAAAGCCGGTACCCCTTCAGGTAACCACGCTGACCAACAAGACCGCCCTCAAGCCGCCCGAGCGCAAGGTATTAAACCCGGCTGAGCAGCAGGCTGAGGAAGCCAGGAAGGCGGCGGAAAAAGCCAGGCAGGAAGAGAATAAGAAGAAAAAGGCTGAAGAGGAGAAGAAGCCGGGACCGGCCCCGGCCACCGCGGCCGCTCCAGCCGACAGCTTCGAACTTGAAGCCCTGGAGATAACTGATATGCCCGGCTCCTACGAGCTTAATTTCGATGACGGGCTGAGAATTTTTATCAGGTCCAAATCTGGCCTGCGGGAAAGCTTCCGCCAGACCCGAGAAATGCTACTCTGGTACACCTGGTACCCGGTGAAGCATTTCCTGTTGAGGAAAAGCGAGCTGCACCCGCAGCTTATTCTCTATTTTGACAACATGCGAGATGCCCAGGGTGTTTACTGGGCCTTTATCGACGGGATTAAGGGAATTATCTGGTTTCCCTGATGGCTTTGCCTGGCCGGGGAAGCCGCCTGCCTGCCAAGTGCTTTTAGAGATAGCAGATTAAATTAAGGGTTTAATTTTAAGCCTGACCAAGGGCCGGGCTAAGAGGGGGCTTATAAAAGGGCTAAAAATTAGAAATTAAAGCCTTCCCCAGCTAGTCCCCCAAAAAATTTTGTAAATGGTTGAATTAAAATAAAATAAAATTTCAGAAAAACTTGACAAAATTATACTCAAATTTTATATTAATATAAAGCTAAATTAGAAATCAGGAGGACAGATATGGGTAAGATAATAGGAATTGACCTCGGAACTACCAATTCCGTTGTCGCCTTCCATGACGGCAACAACGGA
>JANLGB010000203.1 GCA_024653405.1 Candidatus Saccharicenans sp. | reverse complement strand
GCCCGGCGTTTTGAAAATAACGGCCTGGTGTGCGAGGTCAACCGGACCGAAGTTTTCCTGCCGCTTAAAGACAAGCTGCCCCAGGACGAGTTCCGCCCAGGCGACCTGGTCAAGGCCGTCATCACCCAGGTCCAGAAAAGCGGCCGCGGGCCGCAGATCCAGCTTTCCCGGACCTCGCCCCGGTTCCTGCTGAAATTGCTGGAACTGGAAATTCCGGAGATTGCTTCCGGCACCATCAAGGTCAAGGACGTCGTCCGCCAGCCGGGCGAGCGAGCCAAGGTGGCCGTGGCCAGCGAGGACAAGGATATCGACCCGGTCGGAGCTTGCATCGGGGTCAAGGGCAACCGCATCTTGGCCATCAGCAAGGAGCTCGGCGGGGAGAAAATAGATGTCATCGAATGGGCGGCTGACCCCCTGGTTTACGCCAAGTCCGCCCTCAGCCCGGCCAAGGTTAACAAGATTGTGGTGGCCAACAAGCAGAGCAAGGAACTCGAAGCCAGGGTGGACAAGGAACAATTTTCTCTGGCCATCGGCAAGAAGGGCATCAACGTCAGGCTGGCCAGCAAACTGGTCGGCTGGAAAATCTCGATAATCCAGGAATCGTAAAACTAAAGAATAAAAAATGGAAAAAAGCAAGAGCAAAACCAGCGTCAAAAGCAAAACCGGCCAGGTAGCCGAAAGCAAGAAGAAAGAAACGGCTGCCGCTGAAGCCAAGGCCAAAGTGACCGGGAAAGAGCCGGCCTCAAAAAAGGCTCCGGCCGAAACCACAACCGCCCCGGCAGCCAAGCCCAAGGCTCCAGCCGCTAAACGCCAGGCCGAAGCCAAACCGCACCCGGAAGCCAAGACCGAGGCCGCGCCCAAACCCGCTCCGACCAGGGCCGCACCTAAGCCAGAACCAAAACCTGCAGCCAAGGCCCCGGCCAAGCCACAGGCCGCCTCCGAGACCAAGCCGGAACCAACCCCGAAACACCAGGCCCCGGAAAAAGCGGCCGCCCCGGCCAGGCCGGCTGCCCCCAAAGCCAGGCCCAAAATTCAGATCCAGGAAGGCATGACCATCAAGGACCTGGCCGAACGTTTCAAGATAAAACCCAAGGACCTGATAGAACATCTGCAGGTCGCAGGCTATGATGTTGGGGCCTCTGACCTGATAGATGAATCGCTGCTTCAGGTCATCTCCAGGATAATAAAGGTTGACCTGGAAATGGTCTCGCTGGAACAGGACATAAGAAAGCTGGCCTTCAGCTTGAAGGATGACCTGGGGCCGCGCCCACCGGTAGTGACCATCATGGGCCACGTTGACCACGGCAAAACCACCCTGCTCGATGCCATACGGTCGTCCAACATTGCCGAACGGGAGGCCGGCGGCATCACCCAGCACATCGGGGCTTATCGAGTTCATTACAAGAATCGCCACATCACCTTCATCGACACCCCCGGTCACGAAGCCTTCACCCAGCTGCGGGCCCGCGGGGCCCAGCTGACCGATATCGTCATCCTGGTGGTGGCGGCCGATGATGGCGTTATGCCTCAGACCAGGGAAGCCATCAGCCATGCCCAGGCCGCTAACGTGCCGATCATCGTGGCCATCAACAAGATAGACAAGCCCGAAGCCAACCCGGAACGGGTGAAACAGCAGCTGGCCAAGGAAGGATTGATTGTCGAGGAGTGGGGCGGAAAAACCATCTGTGTCGAGATTTCAGCCAAAGAAAAGAAGAACATAGATGAACTGCTGGAGATGATCCTGCTGCTGGGCGACATCCTTGAACTAAAGTCTCATCCCTACGTCCCGGCCCAGGGGGTCATCCTGGAATCCCGGCTTGACCCGCAGAAGGGGCCGGTGGGCACGGTTATCGTCCAGCTCGGAACCCTGGCCCCGGGTCAGGCTTTTATCTGCAGCACAACCTACGGTAAGGCTCGGGCCCTGTTTGACGAGTTCGGCCGGCCGGTCAAGAGTGCCTGGCCCTCGGTGCCGGTTGAAGTCCTGGGGTTTGATTCGGTTCCGGAAGCTGGCAATTTCTTCCAGGTGGTGCCGGACCTAGAAATCGCCCGGCGTATTTCCGAGTTCCGCCTGGCCCGGATGAAGAAAGAACCCCAGACCAGGGAAGCCCCCCTAACCCTGGAAGACCTGTTCAAGAAGATAGAAAAGGGACAGACCAAAGAACTCCCGGTCATCATCAAGGCCGATGTTCATGGTTCGGTCGAAGTCCTCAAGGGTCTGCTGCCAACCCTCAGCTCCGACCAGGTCAAGATCAACATCCTGCAGGCTTCCACCGGAAACGTGACCGAAGCCGATGTCCTGCTGGCTTCGGCCTCCAAGGCCATCATCATCGGCTACAACGTTAAGGTGCCGTCCAAGAGCCAGGAACTGGCCCAGAACGAAAAAGTGGAAATCAGGCTCTACAAGATAATCTACCAGTTGACCGACGACCTGAAGAAAGCGGTGGCCGGGATGCTGGAACCCGTCATTAAGGAGACGGTCCTCGGCCGGGCCCTGGTCAAGAAAATCTTCCAGATTACCAAGGTGGGCACCGTTCTGGGCTGCCAGGTAACCGAGGGCAAGATCGTCCGCAATGCCGAAGTCCGGGTCATCCGCGGCAACCAGGTTCTCTACCAGACCCGGATTGCCTCGCTCAAGCACCTCAAGGACAGTGTGACCGAGGTCATCAAGGGCTACGAATGCGGCCTGGGGCTGGAAAAGACCGACCAGGTTCAGCCGGGCGATATCATCGAAGCCTTTGTCCGGGAAAAGGTCAGGCCCGAATAAGTAGACCGGCCATGATAGTCGGCGTTTTAACTCTGGAATTTTTCCTGGAATATTCCCATTCGCTCAAGGAAAAGCGCCGTTTCCTCCACAGCTTCACCGACCGCCTGAAGCACCGCTACAACGTCTCGGTGTCCGAGATTGCCTTCCAGGACAGCTGGCAACGGGCGGTCATCGCCGTGGCCACGGTCAACAGCCAGCAGACGGTGGTGCAGCAGGTCCTGGACCGGATTCTGGAAGAAGCCCGCACCACCTCCGGGGCTCTGCTCGCGGGCCACGAGCTCAATTATTTTTGAAGAAGCCGACATGACCAGAGAAGGTTCTTACCGGCCGAAGAGAGTCAGCCAGCTCATCCTGCAGGAAATCAGCCGCTGCCTCCTGACCGAACTGCCAGAAGTGGCCGGCTTCCTGACGGTAACCGGGGTGGAGATGCCACCCGACCTGAAGACCGCCCGCATCTCGGTCTCGGTGCTGGAGAAAGAAAAAAGAGAGCCCATCCTGAAACTGCTGGAAAAGAGGGCTCCCTACTTTCGCCGGCTGCTTGCGACCAGGCTCAATTTAAGATATAATCCAGAGCTAATTTTTGTCCTCGATGTTTCAGCCGATTATGAAGAACGAATCGACCGGCTGCTCGATTGGCTGAAGAAAAATGAGCCAGAAGATAAAACTTGAGATAGCCAGCAAGATCTCAGCCAGCCACAATATTGCCATAACTTCCCATCTCCGGCCGGACGGTGACTCCATCTACACCAGCCTGGCCCTGGCCGAGATGCTGGAGCTGCTGGGTAAAAAAGTCCAGGTGGTCAATCACGACCCGTTGCCTTTCCCTTTCTACGAGTTCCCGGAAACGGCCCGCATCAGGCAGGGCCAGATCGACCCGGAAGGACTGGACCTGGTCATTCTGCTGGAATGCGTTGACGTCTCCCGCTCGGGCCAGACCAGGATCAACCACCTGCCCAAGATCAACATCGACCACCATTATTCCAACTCTCCCTATGCCGACCTCAACTGGATTGACCCGGAAGCCTCGGCCGTGGGCGAGATGGTTTACGAACTGCTGGAACCGCTGGGGCTCCAGCCGACCCCGCGGATTGCCGAATTCTTGTACGCAGCCATATTTTCCGACACCGGCTCCTTCCAGTTCTCCAACACCAGCGCCCGGGCCCTTTATACCTGCTACCGCCTGGTTGAGGCCGGGGCCAACCCCAACG
>JANLGB010000202.1 GCA_024653405.1 Candidatus Saccharicenans sp. | reverse complement strand
GCCGCCCAGATGGCCGAGTATGATGCGGCCCAAGCCGACAGCGGTTTGCGCAGCGACTTCAGCCGGCTGCTCAAGGAACTGAAGAATGCCAACTGCGCCGTTTTCACCGTTGACATATCTCGGGTGCACAAGGAAATGGACGTGGAGGGGTCGGGCGGGGCCATGCCCGGGGCCCGGGAACTGGACGGGGCCGATTCGCTAAAACAGCTGGCCTCGGAGACGGGTGGCCGGTTTTACGCCAACACCGTCAACCCGGAAAACGCCATGGAGGAGATCGTCAACGCCACCAAGAATTTTTACATAATCGGCTTCAAAGTGGACGAGAGCTGGGACGGTAAATACCACAAGGTCAAGGTTAGAGTTAAGAAAAAAGGCTACAACGTATACTCACAAGCCGGGTATTTTAATCCCAAGCCCTTCAGGGAGTACAACAATTTCGAGAGGTTGCTGCACCTGATCGAGGTGGCCCTGACCGAGGAGCCCTGGCCCTACGTTCCCGTGGAAATCCCGGTGGCCAGCCTGAACCTGGTGGAAAAGGGCTGGCCGATGGCCATGACCTTTGCCCGAGCCTCGGGGGAAGATCTGGCGGAAGTTTTCGGGCCGAAGACCGAGGCCTACCTGCTGATTTTTAACGAAAGGGGAGAACTGGCCCTGATTAAAAAATTCAGGGCTGTGGTGTCCGAGAGGGATAAGAAGGAAAATGATGCCTTCTTGCCGTCTTTTATGCTACCGGTTAAGCCGGGCAAGTATGAGTGTGCCCTGGTGATGCGAAACCTGGACACGGGCAGGGCGGCCAGGGGAAAGGCGGCTATTGAAGTTCCGGCGCAACTTCCGGTGATGCCCTACCTTGACCCGCCACTGCTGCTGAGGCTGGATGACCGGGCCAAAGAGATTAACGCCGGGGGAGAGCCAACGATGGCTTCGGTCTATGGATATAACCCGGGAACCTATTCGGCGGTGGCTGGAAAGGTGCCGCCCGAGACCAGGAAGCTGTATGCGGCGCTGAGGCTGGCCTGTCCGGTCGGCTGGGAAGAAGGGTTGGCGGTCAGGGCCGAGCTGGCCGGTGCGAATGGAGATCCGGGCCGGAGCCTGCCGGTGGCCGTGCTGGAAAAGAAACGCGAGGGCCAGTTGCTGAAAATGTTGCTAGAACTGGAAACGGGTGAGTTGGATGCGGGCGAATACGCGGTTACCTTTACCCTCAGCGGGCCGAATTTTGCCCAGCCGCTGCGGGCCACCTCCCGCTTCTCCCTCTGAAACAGGGGACACTTTAAGGTGTCCCTTTTTTCCTGGCCTCCTGCCAGAAATAACAGGGAAGGTGAAAGGGCAAAAATCGGGGACACCTTACAGTGTCACCAATTCTTCCTCCTGCCTTTCTGATGCCCCTTGATTTTAACGGATGGACATAAGAGAATTAGCTTTCGGGACAGTATTCCTCGGTTATCTGCAAGGAGGTACCATGAAGACCATAGGCCTGATTGGCGGCATGAGCTGGGAATCGTCGCTTGAGTATTACCGGATAATAAACGAGGGAGTGAAGAAACGGCTGGGCGGGTTCCATTCGGCTGAATGCCTGATGTATTCGGTTGACTTTGCCGAGATTGAAGTGCTGCAGCATCGGGGGGAATGGGAAAAGCTGGCCTGGATACTGAGCCAGGCAGCGGTTCGGCTGGAGGCCGGCGGGGCTGACTTCCTGGTGCTGTGCACCAATACCATGCACAAGGTGGCGCCGGCCATCGAAGCCGCGGTCAATATTCCGCTGCTCCACATCGCCGATCCTACAGCCGAGAGAATCAAGGCCAGGGGTTTGAGAAAAATTGGCTTACTGGGCACTCGCTTCACCATGGAAGAAGATTTTTACCTCGGCCGCCTGGAAAAGAAACACGGCCTGCATGTCCTGGTGCCGGAGCCTTCCGACCGGGAAATGGTTCATCATGTAATTTACTATGAGCTATGCGACGGTCGACTACAGGAAGAATCGCGGAAGAAGTTTGCAGCCGTAATAGAGAAATTGGCTACTGCTGGGGCTCAGGGTGTTATCCTCGGCTGCACGGAAATCGGCCTGCTGGTAAAGGAGGGAGACTCAGTGCTACCGCTATTCGACACCACCATTATTCATGCCGAGGCCGCCGTAGACTTTGCCCTGAAATAGAAGTCGGGCGCTCTCTCCTTACATCTGAAACTGAGGACAGCTTGCAGGTCTTAACTTTTTTGTTTTTGACTAGCTAATAGGGGAGAAACAGCCATAGAAAAAGGGTTATCTTAGGGGTTTGCTTATCATTCACTCAGAGATTTATTTTTGCTTCATCAAGGGCAATTATTTGTCTGGCTTGGCTCGGTGAAAAATAAAATATAACCCCTGGATATGAGGGCACGAAGTGCCTCCGTCACCTTCCTTAATTTGAGTTTGGTATAAACCTTGATGACTGACTAAAAATGGTGTACCTGGGACACTTGACAAGTGTCCCCGTTTTTTTCGTTACTCCCTGCCTGTTAATTAGTGCCAGAGAAGGCCGGAAAGGGGACACCTGACAGGTGTCCCCTCTTTATTAGCGACCGTAGCGCGACATGAATCCTATGCCACCCAGTATTAGCACCACCACGAAAAAGTAAAAGGCGGCGGCAATCACCAGCCAGATTAAGGTGGCCTTGGCCCAGTTGGCCTTGCTCAATTTGGTGTTACCGCTGAAGGCCCAGATCAAAAGCATGATGATGTTAACCAGCGGTATGGAAGCAATGAGCAGCGTTACCAGCCATTCGCCAACGCTGACCACGGCCTCCAGACCTGGGACTCTCTGTGTTGGTACGGATTGCACTTGTTGTTCCATTGACTTCCTTGCCCTCCTTCTTTTTAATTTTTTTTAAGCCCGTCTTTCGTGACTATAGCCACCACATTTGTATGATGGGCATAATCATCTTATTTTTGACGTTGCCCCTTGCCTTCAATTCTATTTTATAAGAAAGGAGGTTGACAAGCAGAAAATTCAGTTAGGCTGCTGGATAGCCTTGCTGGCCGGCCCATTTGACTCAGGAACAGACCCGACTTGATTCACCAACTGCCCGATAGGGCTTTGCTTGGCTGGTGAAGCAAGGAATAATTGCAATGACTATATTATGTTCATTCTCGTGAGAGCCCAATTGACTATTTGAAAAGGCCGGTTGATTTTTCTAAAATCAGGAAGACTATCTTTAATCTTACTTGAATGCGGCTTGACTTTCGTCGTTGCCGCCCGGGTTTAGCCATGGATGTTTATTTTTATGAGGTGTTTGAGGAAGAAGCCAGGCTCCTTAAGAGCCTGATCGGGGACAGGCTGGAGTTCGGGTTGACCGACAGGACCATCCAGGAGAGCGGCCACCGGGAGCCTCCGGCCCGGTTGATCAGCGTCCGCACCCAGTCGGTAATTCCAGTGGAATGGCAGGACAGGCTGGATGGCGTGTTGAGCCGGACCACCGGTTTCGACAACCTGAAAGCCTATAAGAGCCTTATTACTGCGCCGGTGGCCTTGGGCTACCTGGAAGAATATGCCACCAGAGCCGTGGCCGAGCAGGCCATCCTGATGATGCTGGCCTTGATGAGAAAATTGCCGCGCCAGCTGGAGCAGTTAAGGCGTTTTGAGCGCGACGGCCTGACCGGGAAGGAATGCCAGGACCGGCACCTGCTGGTGGTAGGAGTAGGCCGGATTGGCGGCGAAATTGTCCGGATCGGCCAGGGCCTGGGAATGGAGGTCTGGGGAGTGGACATTGTCAGGCGGCATGACTTTGTCGAATATGTTGAGCCCGATGAAGGTCTGGCCTGGGCTGAGGTTATCATCTGCGCCATGAACCTGACCGAGGAGAATTATCATTATTTTTCATACGAAGTGCTGAAGAAGGCCCCGGCTGGCGTTATTTTCATCAACATTGCCCGCGGCGAACAGGCGCCATTGGCCGACCTGCTGCGGCTGCTTAAGGAAGGACACCTGGGTGGGCTGGGGCTGGATGTGTTTGAGGAAG
>JANLGB010000201.1:3108-4012 GCA_024653405.1 Candidatus Saccharicenans sp. | reverse complement strand
TGAGGATAACAAGCAGGGTGTCCTTAACATAATCCTGAAATACACTGACGACAACCAGAGCGTAATCACCGGACTGCGCCGGGTCAGCAAACCAGGCTGCCGCATCTATTGCACCCGGGACTCTATTCCCAAAGTCCTGGACGGCCTGGGGGTGGTGATCATTTCCACCTCTCGCGGACTGCTGACCGATAAACAGTGCCAGGAACTGGGAGTGGGTGGCGAAGTCCTGTGTGAAATCTGGTAATCCAGAAGGTGAGGTACGAGGATGTCAAGAGTAGGTAAGAAGCCGATAGAGATACCGGCCGGGGTCAAAGTGACCGTTCATCCGGACCGGATTGAAGTGGAAGGCAAGCTGGGAAAGCTGACCTCGCCGCTCTACGCCGGGATCAAGGCGGCGGTTGAGGGCAACCATCTGGTCCTGATCAGGGAGAACGAAGAACAGCAGACCAGGCAGTTTCACGGGCTGTGCCGGGCTCTGGCCAATAACGCCATAATCGGAGTCTCCCGGGGATTTTCTAAGCAGCTGGAAATAACCGGCGTTGGTTACCGGGCTAAAGTGGATAAGAATAAGCTGGAGCTCAATATCGGCTATTCCAAGCCGGTTATCTACGAAATCCCAGAGGGAATCGAGATCGTGGCTGAAAAGCCAACCCTATTGACAGTCCGCGGCCTTGACAAACAGAAAGTGGGCCAGGTAGCCGACACCATCAAGCGGTTCCGCCGCCCGGATCCTTACAAGCAGAAGGGTATCCGGCTGGTGGGCGAGGTCCTGATCAAAAAAGAAAGAAAAGCGGGGGTGGCCGGTGCTTAAGTCAAAATCTGAAATCAAGAAGCTTAGAAAACAGAGAATCAGGAAAAGAATCAGGAAAAAATTGCGGGGAACCACCGACCGGCCCAGGGTGCT
>JANLGB010000201.1:2838-3098 GCA_024653405.1 Candidatus Saccharicenans sp. | reverse complement strand
CAACCGCTACATTTATGCCCAGGTGATTGACGACCTGTCCGGCCGGGTTATCACCTCGGCCTCCACCCTGGAGAAGGAATTCCGGGAGAAGGCCAAGAATTTAAAAAATAAAGAAGCCTGTGCTCTTCTGGGTGCCGTTCTGGCCAGGAGGCTCAAGGAAAAAAATATCAACAGCATCGTTCTGGACCGTGGCCTCTATCCCTACCACGGCCGGGTTAAGGTTCTGGCTGATGCCCTCAGGGCTGAGGGCCTGGCCTTTT
>JANLGB010000201.1:0-2828 GCA_024653405.1 Candidatus Saccharicenans sp. | reverse complement strand
CACGAAGAATTGGAAAAGATGGAAGAAGTTGTCGGCTCCGAACTTGAGCTTAAAGACCAGGTCATCTCCATCAGAAGAGTTACCAAGGTGGTCAAGGGCGGCAAGAACCTCAGCTTCTCGGCTCTGGTGGCCGTAGGCAACGAAAACGGTCGGGTGGGCATCGGGCTGGGCAAGGCTCGCGAGGTTCCCCAGGCTATCGCCAAGGCGGTCGAAGATGCCAAGAAGCATCTGATTGAGGTGCCCCTGGCCGGCACGACCATTCCTCACCTGATTAAAGGAGAGTCCGATGCCGGGATTGTGGTTCTCAGGCCAGCCTCCCGTGGAACCGGCGTCATCGCCGGTGGTGCGGTCCGGGTAATCCTGCAGCTGGCCGGGGTCAAGGATATACTGACCAAGTCCATTCGCAGCGGCAACCCGATTACCGTGGCCCAGGCTACCATAGATGCGTTGAAGAAACTGAAAAAGCCTGAAGAGGTTTCTAAATTAAGGGGCAAGGAAACCGAGAAAACCAAGTCATAAGGTGAGGCCATGATGAAGAAAGAAAAAGAAAAGTACCTGAAGATAAAACTGGTGCGAAGCCTGATCAGCCATCCCCAGAAACACCGGCTGGTGGCCTACGGACTCGGGCTGAGAAAGCTGAATTCCCAGGTAATCAGAAAAGATAGCCCCGAGATTCGGGGAATGGTAAGGAAGATTTCTCATTTGCTCGAAGTAGAGGAGATAGATAAGCCATGAACCTCAGCAAATTGAAACCAGCACAGGGTGCCAGGAAAAGCGATAAGAGACGGGGCCGCGGTCCGGGTTCCGGCCTGGGAAAGACCGCCGGGCGCGGACATAAAGGCCAGCTGGCCGGGGCCGGCTACAAGAGAAAATGGGGTTTTGAAGGAGGCCAGATGCCCCTTCATCGCCGTCTGCCGAAAAGGGGCTTCAACAATAAATTCGGGGTCGAATATACCGAGGTTAACCTGGACCGACTGGATAAGCTGCCGGCGGCTGAAATCGGCCTGAAAGAAATGGTAGAGTACCGGCTGATCCACAGCGAGTCGGAACTGGTAAAAGTTCTGGGCAGAGGCAACCTGTCTTCTCCCAAGACCATACAGGCTCATGCTTTCTCTCAATCGGCTGTTAAGAAGATTGAAGAAAGCGGAGGCAAAGCCATCACGATCGGGAAGGAATAATGTTAGAAAGCATCCGCAACATCTTCAGCATTCCTGACCTGAGAAAAAGGGTGATCTTCACCCTTCTTCTTCTGGCCGTTTACCGTATCGGGGCCCAAATTCCCAACCCGGGAGTCAGCGCGGCTGCCCTGGCCGAGTTCTGGCAGACCCAGAAGGGTTCCCTCCTTGGTTTTTATGACCTGTTCTCGGGACGGGCCATGTCCAGGATGACCATCTTTGCCCTGGGTATCATGCCCTATATCAGCGCCTCGATCATCCTGCAGCTGCTGACCGTGGTTTGGCCCTACCTGGAAAGACTGTCCAAGGAGGGCGAGCTCGGCCGGAAGAAAATAACCCAGTACACCCGTTACGGCACCCTGGGCATCTGCTTGATTCAGTCGTTCGGTATCGCCATTTTCCTGGAAAGCCTGACCAGCCCCACCGGGGCCCGGATTGTTCCCAATCCCGGCTGGGGGTTCCGGCTGCTGACCATGCTGACCCTGACCACCGGCACCACCTTTATCATGTGGCTGGGCGAACAGATCTCAGAACGAGGTATCGGCAACGGTATTTCGCTGATCATCTTTGCCGGAATAGTGGTCGGTTTACCCCAGGGCATCAACAGTCTGATAAGCGGCTTGCGGACGGGCAACCTGGACCCACTCCGGATAATCTTCCTGGTGGTGCTGATGCTGGCAGTGATAGCCTTTATCATCTTTGTCGAGAGAGGCCAGCGCCGGATACCAATTTCTTATGCCAAGCGGGTCATCGGGCGGAAAGTTTACGGCGGGCAGAGCACCCATCTGCCGCTCCGGGTTAACACCGGCGGTGTTATCCCCATCATTTTCGCCGCTTCTATCATCACCATTCCGGCCACCCTGGCCAACCTGTCCAAGGCTCCGATTCTGCAGACGATTGCCAGGCAGTTCGGGATGGGCATGCCGCTTTATAACCTGCTGTACATCGCGGCCATCATCTTTTTCACCTACTTTTACGTCTCCATCATCTTCAACCCCAACGATGTGGCCGAAAATCTGAGAAAGTACGGCGGTTTCATTCCGGGCACCAGGCCCGGCAAGAATACCGCGGACTACATAGACGAGGTCCTGAGCCGCATCACTCTGGTGGGTGCCGTCTATCTGGCAGCCATCGCCATCCTACCAGAGTTTTTGATGACCGGTTTCAAGGTCGGAGCCCTGCCCTGGATCGGTCCCTTTCTGGAGGCCAATCTGCCCAAGTGGTTTACCCAAGGACTGAACGTTGATTTCTATTTCGGCGGCACCTCCATCCTGATCGTGGTGGGCGTGGCCATGGATACCCTCCAGCAGATAGAAGCCCAGCTGGTCATGCGGCATTATGATGGCTTCCTCAGGAGCGGGCGTCTCAGGGGGAGAAGGGGATGAGGATAATCCTGCTGGGGCCGGCTGGTAGCGGCAAGGGAACTCAGGGTGAGCTCATCGAGCGTCACTACGGGTTTCCCCGCATTTCTACCGGCGACCTGCTCCGGCTGGAGGTACAGAAAGGAAGCGAACTCGGGAAAATGGTGGCGGAGGTCATGAAGTCGGGTCGGCTGGTGGCCGATGAACTGGTCACGCGGGTGGTCAGAGACAGGATTAATGCCCCTGATTGCCGGGCCGGTTATGTCCTGGATGGCTACCCCAGGACCCTGAA
>JANLGB010000200.1:1504-4024 GCA_024653405.1 Candidatus Saccharicenans sp. | reverse complement strand
GGAACCGCCGTTCGCCGCCCTGCCGGTCGGGTTGCGAAGGGTTAAATTAAAGACCAGGCTACGCATGTAGGGCCGAGGGCAGAGGATTTGCGGACGCGGGTTCGATTCCCGCCGCCTCCACCATTTTTTTATACCGAGATGAAGAAGCCGAAATGCCCAAAGCCCCAAGAGTCATAACTGGAAGCCTGGTCAGTTTTTTGATTTCGGTCATTGCTTTTTCTTCCCTGTTGTTACTGCCCCTGCTGGCCCAGAAGAAAAGCCAGCCAGTGCCATTTATCAAAGTTGAGGTGGCCGATATCAGCGGCGGCAGCCGCCTCAAGATTTCCTCCAACGTCAACCTGAATTATAGCCTGCGCAAAACCGGCACTACTCTGACCGTTTCCATCCGCTCGTCTGGCAGCCTGCGCTTTGACCGGGCTGCTTTCCACAGCCAGCTGGTCACCTCAGTTGACCTGGCCAAGTCGCCCGAAGCCTACCTGTTGTTGATCAAAACCAGGACTCCTGATTTCTCCTACACTCAATCGGCCCGCTGGAATCCATTCGAACTGACCATCGAGCTCAAAGACGGTAAGGAACAGAAAGCTCCGGTCGAGAACCGGCCGGCCACCCAGGAAAAACCGGCCGAGGTTCCCAGCCAGCCCCAAGCCGTTCAATCCGACCAGACTGCCTCCCCGACCGTTACCGCCAGGAAACAGGTCAAAACCATCGTCATCGACCCAGGTCACGGTGGCAATGAAACCGGAGCCAAGGGAGCTTACGGAACGCTGGAAAAGGATATAACCCTGAGTGTCTCCAGGAAGCTCAAAGAAGCCATCGAGCGCGGGCTGAAATACCGAGTAGTCATGACCAGGGAAGCCGACATCTCGGTGCCCCTGGAAAGGCGGGCGGCCATCGCCAATAATAATAAGGCTGACTTATTCATCAGCATTCATGTCAACGGTTCGCGGCGTACCAGGGCCACCGGGTCAGAAACCTTTTTTCTGAGCCTGAACGCCAGCGACGAAGAATCGCGGCGGCTGGCTTATTTTGAAAATAACTCTCAGGAACTGGAAAACCGGATGCCCGAGAAGGATTTTGATGACCTGAAGATGATCCTGTGGGACATGGCCCAGTCGGCCTATCTCAAACAGAGCAGTCAGCTGGCCGAGCTGGTGCAGCAGGAACTTAACGAATTGCTCAATACCAGAAATCGCGGGGTCAAGCAGGCTCCTTTCAAGGTGCTAACCGGAGCCGCCTGCCCGGCCATCCTGGTGGAGGTGGCCTTTATCACCAATCCCGAGGAAGAGAAAATGTTGCAGTCGGAAGATTTCCAGTCCCGGGTGGCCGAAGCCATCTACCGCGGCCTGAACAGATTCCTGCAACTCTATGAGAAGCCATGAATCGCAAAAAAAAGAAGAAGCTGACAACCCTATTAATCCTGCTGGCTGGGCTGGGAGCCGTGGCCTTGGTTTTCTTCTTCGGCGGTGGTGGCCGGGAAAAAATAAAACATGCGACCAGGCCTACGGTTTCTGGCGGTGGCCAGGTCCAGGAAGTCCAGATGAAGAAGGTGACTCTCTTCTTTCTGTCAGAAAGCGATAACCTGTTGCACCCGGAAGAAAGGGAAATCAGGGCTGGCAGCTTGAATGAAGAGGCCAGGGCCGTGGTTGAAGAATTGATAAAGGGGCCAAAGTCAGACCTGTTAGGCACCCTGCCCGAAGCCACCCGGCTCAGGCAGGTTTTCGTCACCCAGGACGGGACGGCCCTGGTTGACCTGAGCCGGCAGGTCCTGGAGGCCAGTTATTACGGGTCAGCCGGGGAGATGGCTGCGGTTTACTCTATCGTCAACTCCCTGACCTTTAATTTCAAGAACATTAAGAGAGTTAGCTTGCTGGTAGAAGGCAACGAAAGGGAAACTTTCGGGGGTCATATTGACCTGTCCCGACCGTTTAACCCCGATTATTCCATTGTCGTCAGATAAACCCCTTAAAATAACTCCGGCCATGAAAGTAAAAAAACTGCCCCGGGTGGTTATCGTCGGTTACCCCAATACCGGCAAGTCCACCCTATTCAACCGGCTCCTGGGCCAGCGCAAGGCTCTGGTCCATTCTCTGCCGGGGATGACCCGGGACTTAATCACCGGGACGGCCAGGGTCGAACAAAGGGAGTTCCTCCTGGTGGATACCGGCGGTTTTGCCGATGGCCGATTGGAACCGATTTCGGCCCAGGTCAGGGCCAAGGCCCTGGAGGCGGCCAGGACAGCCGACCTGCTGATTTTCTTGCTGGACGGCAAGCGGACGCTAACGGCCGGCGAGGAAGAACTGTTTCTGGAAATGAAAAAAAATAACCGGCCGCTGCTGGCAGTGGTTAACAAGATTGATACCCCGGAGGCTGAACCCGACCTGTCTGAATTTTACCGCCTGGGAGTCCAGGATCTTATAACCATCTCAGCCGAACATAAGCTGAACCTGGAATATCTGAAAGAAAAAATTATAGAAAAGCTACCGCCAGCTCCCGACCGGGAACCGGAACCAGAGACCACGG
>JANLGB010000200.1:0-1494 GCA_024653405.1 Candidatus Saccharicenans sp. | reverse complement strand
GACCACGGCCAGGGCCCTGAAAATAGCCATCGTCGGCCGGATAAACGTCGGCAAATCTTCCCTGGTCAATCGCCTCTGCGGGGAAGAACGTCTGCTGGTGAGCGAAATCCCGGGAACGACCAGGGACAGCGTTGATACCCTGATCATCAGGAACAAGAAAGCTTATTGCCTGGTGGATACTGCCGGCATCAGGAAATTCAGCGGTACCCAGGATTCCAGGGAAAAGGCCGGCATCATCAGGGCCCAGCGCAACATAGAAGAGGCCGACGTCATCTGTCTGGTGCTCGACCTCCAGGAATTTCCCACCCGTCAGGATGCCCACATCGCCAGCCTGGCCCACAAGTCAGGCAAGCCTCTGCTGATTGCCCTTAACAAATGGGACCTGGCGGAAAAACAGAAGGTCAATCCCCTGGAGGTCAGGAACCATGTCTTCAGCCGCTTGAATTTTGTCGATTATGCCCCGCTGGTTTTTGTTTCGGCTCTAACCGGTCAGCGGGTGATGAAAATCCTGGACCTGGCCGAAGAAGTCTACGCCTCAGCCTCCAGGAAGGTGGAGACTTCCGACCTGAATAGATTCTGGGAAAGATTTTCCAGGGAATATCCAGCCAAAACCAGGGATGGAACCACCCTGAAGATTAAGTACATTGTTCAGAAAGGTATCCGGCCCCCGGTTTTTGTGCTCTTTGGCCATAGCCGGGCCCCGCTCCTGCCGGCCTATGAAAAATTCCTGGCCGATGCCTTTCGCCGGCAGTTCGGCTTCAGTGGGACATCCATCCGGTTTATCCTGAGAAAGAGCTGACTCAGCCAGCGGTATCCAGGCCCGGGATCCGGAAAGTGACAGGAATGAGGCCAGCCCCCGAACCCGGCAAAAGTTCCATTTTTTCTTGACTTTATGGCGTTATTCTTATATAAAATATTTCTAATTATCTGAAGCCAGATGTTTAAGGAGGTCAGGATGTCTCGTCAGAGGATAAACGGCTTGGCAGTTATCCTTTTAGCCTTAGCTGTTCTTGTGACCGCCACCAGTTGCGAGAAGCTTAAGGTTAACAATTTACAGGCAAATTATCATTTCAAGAGAGCCAACAGCCTGTTCAGAGAAGGCAAGTACCGGAATGCGGTAGCCGAATACGAGCTGGCCCTAAAATATAGACCGGACCTAGTCCAGGCTTACCGCTATATCGGTGAAAGCTACAAGCAGCTCTATAAACCCGGTGTTGAATCCGCCCTGAATAAGGAGCTGGAGAGGAAAGCCTTGGAAGCCCTGAACAAGGCGCTGGAAATTGAGCCCAACAATAAAGACATCATTTATTCGCTGGGCGATATGTATGACAAGTTAAGAAAATTCCCGGAAGCGGAGAAACTTTATCTGCGCATTCTGGAACTGGACCCCCAGAATATGGACAACTTCTACGTGGTGGCCGAATTCTACAGCCGCTATGCCGGTGAAATTCCGGATGCGGCCAAGAAAGCTGAAACCATGTACCTGCGCCGCAT
>JANLGB010000001.1:27754-42231 GCA_024653405.1 Candidatus Saccharicenans sp. | reverse complement strand
TCCGCAAAAGGATATGCCCATTGGCATCATGGGATCATTGCTGGTAGCCACCATCCTGTACATGGCTGTTTCGGCCATCATGACCGGGGTCGTTTATTACACCAAGCTGGGAGTAGCCGACCCGGTGGCCCTGGTTCTGAATGAACTCAACAAACCCCAGGCTTCCATGCTCATCAGCATCGGGGCCCTGGCCGGAATCACTTCTGTTCTGTTGGTCCTGCTGATGGGGCAGCCCCGAATCTTTTTCTCCATGAGCCGCGACGGCTTGCTGCCCGAAACTTTCTCCCGGGTCCATCCCCGCTTCAAGACGCCGGTGACCACCACTGTCGTGACCGGATTAATAGTAGCCACGGCTGCCGGTTTTACGCCCATCAATGTTTCCTCTGAGCTGGTCTCCATCGGGACCCTGTTCGCTTTCATCATCGTCTGCTCCGGTGTTATCCTGTTGCGCTATAAGCGGCCCGATTACCGGCGACCCTTTAAGGTACCGATGTTCCCCTACCTCCCAGGACTGGGCGCCTTGCTCTGCGCCTACCTGATGATTAGCCTGCCCCGCACTGCCTGGGAAAGATTCATCATCTGGCTGGCCATAGGGCTGACCATATTTTTCCTGTATGGGCGGCGCCACAGTCGCCTGGAAAAAGAAATTACAGCAGACAGGGTAACCAATAACTCAGGTTCAGGACAAACAGAAAAATAATTTCAAGATTTCTATAAATCCTTCGACCTGATGCCCTGAGATTCGAGAGCTGCTCAGTAACTAATTTCCCGGCCTGGATATCTGATAACTGCCGGCCAACAGCTGGCCTAAGCCTCCTTTAAAGACCAGCGGCAGTTGACCGCCTCTCTGGTTTTTTCCCCATTCTGTGGTAAAATAAGACGCTGAGCAGCGATAATAATCTTATTGCTCGCCTGTTAAAGGTCTAATAATTCTTAATCCTGTTAACCGGGCTTTGTCTATGAACATGACATTAGAGAGAATGCGCAACATCGGAATCAGTGCCCACATTGATTCCGGTAAGACCACGCTCACTGAGCGCATCCTATATTACTGCAAAAAAATTCACCGCATCCACGAGGTCAAAGGCAAGGAAGGTGGCGGGGCCACCATGGATTATATGGAACTGGAGCGGGAGCGAGGCATCACCATCACCTCGGCCACCACCAACGTCACCTGGAACGAACACTCCATCAATATCATTGATACCCCGGGACATGTGGATTTCACGATTGAAGTGGAAAGGTCGTTGCGGGTGCTGGATGGAGCCATCCTGGTGCTGTGCTCGGTCGGGGGAGTCCAGTCCCAGACCCTGACCGTCGACAAGCAGTTGAAAAGATACAATGTCCCGACCATTGCCTTCATCAACAAGCTTGACCGCATCGGAGCCAATCCCTTCAAGGTTAAAGACCAGATTAACGACAAGCTGGGAAGACGGGCCGCCTTGCTCCAGGTTCCGGTGGGTCTGGAAGACAAATTCCAGGGGCTGGTGGACCTGATCCGCCTGAAAGCTTACTATTTCGACGGGCCCAACGGCGAGATCGTCCGGGAGGAAGAAATCCCGCCCGAGCTGG
Organism: Candidatus Saccharicenans sp.; assembly: GCA_024653405.1. Taxonomy (GTDB): domain Bacteria; phylum Acidobacteriota; class Aminicenantia; order Aminicenantales; family Saccharicenantaceae; genus Saccharicenans. Next base: position 40,659 of record JANLGB010000001.1, on the reverse strand, counting down.
AAGACCTGACCTGGCAGTACCGGGAAGAGTTGCTGGATACCGTCTCGCTGTTTTCGGATGAAGTCACCGAAGCCATCCTGGAAGACCGGGTCAACGAAGACCTGCTGCTCCGGGCCATCAGAAAAGGCACCATCAGCCGGGATTTTACTCCAGTTCTGATGGGCTCGGCTTATCGCAACAAGGGCGTCCAACTTTTACTCAATGCCGTCGTCAATTTCCTGCCCGACCCCTCGGAAGTTGAAAATATCGCTCTCGACCTGGACCAGGAAGAAAAGCCCGTCATCCTCAAGGCCGAGCCTGCCCTGTCCTGCGTTTCCTATGCTTTCAAGCTGGAAGAAGGGCCCTACGGCCAGCTGACCTACATCAGAATCTACCAGGGCAGCCTGAAAAAAGGCGATGAGCTTTTCAATACCCGCGCCCGCCAACGATTCAAGGTGGGTCGGGTCGTCCGGATGCATGCCGACCACATGGAGGATATCGAAGGAGCCGGAGCCGGGGATATCGTGGCCCTGTTCGGGGTGGATTGCGCCTCGGGCGACACCATCTGTTCCCCTGAGTTAAATTACGCCATGACTTCCATCTTCGTGCCGGAGCCGGTGATTTCCCTGGCTATAGAAGCGGCCGATAAGCTCTCGGCCGACCGCCTGGCCCGGGCCTTAAACCGCTTCACCAAAGAAGACCCCACTTTCCGCATGTACATCGACCCCGAATCCAAGCAGACCATCATCCAGGGCATGGGAGAACTGCACTTAGATGTCTACGTGGAAAGGATGAGGCGGGAATACCGGGTGGAAGTCATCACCGGGCGGCCGCAAGTGGCTTACCGGGAAACCATCACCGCCCGGGCTGATTTTGATTACACCCACAAGAAACAAACCGGCGGAGCCGGGCAGTTCGGCCGGGTCATCGGCTACCTTGAACCTTTCGACGGCAGCTATGAATTCGTCAACGAAGTCAAGGGTGGGCACATCCCCAGGGAATTCATACCGTCCTGTGACAAGGGATTTCAAGCCATGCTTAAAAAGGGCCAGCTCATCGGCAGCCCGATCATCGGACTGCGGGTGGTCCTGACCGACGGCCAGTTCCACCCGGTTGACTCCTCGGACATTGCCTTCCAGATGGCGGCCCAGGGTGCCTTCAAGCAGGCCTACAAGAAGGCCCGGCCGCAGGTGCTGGAGCCAGTCATGCGGTTGGTGGTGGAGACTCCCTCTGAATTCTCCGGCCAGGTCTTCGGCAGCCTGAACCAGCGCCGGGGAATAATCGTCAGCTCCATCGAAGACGGGACCTACTCCCGGATCGAGGCCGAGGTGCCGCTCAGCGAGATGTTCGGTTACTCCACCGTCCTGCGCTCGATGACCCAGGGCCAGGCCGAGTTCACCATGGAATTCTTGAAATACGGCCGGCTGCCAAACTTCCTGGCCGAGCAATTGATGGAAGAACACCGGCAGCAACAGGAAGCCGGGCAGAAAAAATAGCCGGGGCAGGAGAATAAAAATGGTAAGAAAAACACTTTCCGCCAGAAGCCCGATAAAGACCCTGGAAAAGAATATCAAGGGAGGCCTGGGACCGGGACAGCTGGGAGTCTTCGCTTCCAGGAAAGGCGTGGGCAAGACCGCCTGCCTGGTGCAGATTGCCCTGGACCGACTGTTTGAGGGTAAACCCGTAATCCACGTTTCCTACGCCAGCCGGGTCGACTACATCATCAGCTGGTATGAAGAAATCTTCAAGAACCTGGCCAACCGGGAAAACCTGAAATCCGAGATGGAAGTCCACGACCGGATTATCAGAAACCGGGTTATCCTGAATTTTCGCCAGGAAGGGATGAAGACCGAGCAGGTCTTGAAGAGCATCGAAGCTCTGTTGGGACCGGGAAACTTCCCGGCCCGAACCATCATCGTTGATGGCTTCAATTTTTATCTACCCTGCGCTGCAGACCTGGCCCTGTTCAAAAAATTTGCCGCCGACCACCAGCTGGAATTCTGGTTCAGCTGTTCTCTCCGGGGAGAAGACCCGCTCTTTGATGACCAGGGACTACCCTTCGTCCTCAAGGATTACCTCGGCTCCCTGGATATCATCATCACCCTGGAACATGATAACGGCCGGGTCCGCCTGAACCTGGTCAAAGACCATGAACTGATTGCCAGCAAGAAATTGCGCCTGGAACTCGACCCCCAGACCCTGCTCCTGGCCCGCATCTGACTTATTATTATATTTATCTCTCTCCCCTTTATCCTTGCTTCCTGTCCAAAATTACCCGGTATTTAAGGGCTCTACCAGTCAGATGGTAAGATCATTTCGTATAGATTTTCTCGTGCGGCAACGAATCAATTTCGTCTAGATTTTAAATGAGGCAATTCGTCTTCTTGAATTTTATCGGCCTCCAGCATATCATAGCCGGTACGGATATTTTATCGGTCCGGTTGCCAGCAATGACCCGGCTGTCCGTCAGCCTGAATCCAAATCTGGAGGTGGCCATATGCCCAAAAAAATATTATTATTCATCACCGGCCTGATTCTGATGAGCGCCATGCTAGAGGCCTCTTTCACCACACAGGACATCAAAGTCCATCAGCTGGACAACGGCCTCAAGATCATCTTCTTTGAAGACCACAAGATTCCCAGCATTTCCTACTATACCTTCTTCCGGGTTGGCTCCCGCAACGAGCGCCCCGGTCTGACCGGCGTTTCTCACTTCATCGAGCACATGATGTTTAACGGCACCAAGAAATTCGGTCCGGGCGAATTCGACCGAATCATGGAGTTTTACGGTGGCTCCAACAACGCCTACACCAGCGATGACCTGACCGCCTACACCGACTGGTTTCCGCCCCACGCCCTGGAAAAAATGATCGAGATGGAAGCCGACCGCATGCAGGGCCTGATCTTTGACCCGGAGGTTTTTGAGTCCGAGCGGGGAGTGGTGGCTTCCGAAAGGAGGATGGGAGTCGAAAATAATAATGAAGCCATCCTCCAGGAGAATGTCCGGGCCACGGCCATCATGGCCCATCCCTACCACTGGGATGTCATCGGCTGGATGAGCGACATCCTGAGCTGGCGCCGAGAAGAAGTCATTCAGTATTACCGCACCTATTACGCCCCTAACAACGCCGTCTTGGTGGTGGTGGGCGATTTCGACAGTCAGAAAACCCTGGAGCTGATAAAAAAATATTATGCCGGCATTCCTTCCCAGACCCCTCCGCCCCCGGTTACCACCACCGAACCGCCCCAGATGGGCCGGAAGGAAGTGGTCATCAAAAAAGAAGCTCAGAGCCCTTCTTTCCTGGTCGTCTACCACAGCCCGAAATGCCAGGACCCGGACTTTTTCGCCCTGTCCATCCTGGAAAAACCGTTGCTGCGGGGAGAAAGCAGCCGGCTGTACCGTCGGCTGGTGCGCGACGAACAGCTGGCCATCTCAGTGTCCGGAGGTCTGGATGAAAAAATTGACCCTTACCTGTTCAGCATCTTCGTCAAGCCCCGTCCGGGAGTGGACCTGGATAAAATCGAAAAAATCATCGATGAGGAGTTAAACAAGGTTATAGAGCAGGGCCTGACCGACCAGGAATACCAGAAAGCCCTGAACATCATCCGCAGCGATTTCTACTTCAGCCTGCAGACCAACTCGGGCAAGGCCAACCTCCTGGGCGCCTCGGAGTTACTGTTCGGAAGCTACGAGGAACTCTTCACCCTGATTGACCGCTATTCTCAGGTTAAACGCGAGGATATCCCCGGGGTGGCCAAGAAATATTTCCACGAACTGAATAAAACCGTGGGCCAACTGATCCCGCAAGGAGGAAACAAATGAAAAAGCTGTTGACCATAATCCTGGCACTGACAATTTTATTACCGGTGGTAACTATGGCTGTGGAAAGATTACCGAAGCCAGAAAAATTGGTTCTGGACAACGGGCTGACCGTCTATTTCCTGAAAAACCCGGAGCTGCCCCTGGTGAGTTTCAGGATGCTCATACCAGGAGCTGGGCTGGCTTTCGAGCCCCAGGGCTATGATGGCCTGGCCAGCCTGACCACCAGCCTGCTGCTCAAGGGCACCAGGACTATGAGTGCCGAAGAGATAGCCGAAGCCCTGGATTTCATGGGAGCCCGGTTGAGCCTCGGCGACGCCGAGGAATATGCCTCTGTATCCGGGGAAGCACTGGTTGAACATCTGCCCCGTCTGCTCCAGATAACAGCCGACTGCCTGACCTCGCCGGCCTTCAAAGAAGACGAGTATAAAAAGGAGCTGGCCAGAAAGACCGACACTCTTAAGTCCCTGAAGGACAACCTTGGCGCCGCCCTGCGCCAGTATTTCAGGAAAGCTTATTTCGGCAGCCATCCTTTCGGGCAACTGTCCTCGGGGACCGAGTCTTCCCTGAAAAAAATGTCGCTAACTGAAATCAAGAAATTCTTTGCCAGCCGCTTCCGGCCGGATATCGCCATTATGGCGGTGGTGGGCGACATCGACCGGGACCGACTCCTCGGTCTCCTTAAAGAAACTATCGGGTGTTGGCCCAAACCGAATACTGCTCCCCCGTCCCTGGATATTCTGCCGCTCCCGGTACCCAGGGGCCGGAAGTTAATCCTGGTGGATAAACCAGACGCCACCCAGAGCTACTTCGCCCTGGGTTCACCCGGTTTTGCCGTCAACGATAAGATCTCTTCCCGGGCCAGCCTGATGAACACCCTCTGGGGCGGGCGGTTCACTTCCTGGCTCAACACCGAGCTGCGCATCAAGAGGGGCCTGACTTACGGAGCCAGCAGCAGCTTTCAATCCTGGAAAAACGGGGGTCTGTTTATGGCTGGCTCCTACACCAAGAACGACCAGATTGGCCAGATGCTGGACATAACCTTCGACCTGCTGAAAAAAGCCCGGGACAAGGGCTTCAGCGAGGAAGAAGCTGAAAGCGCCCGTAATTACCTGCTGGGACAATTTCCCCAGACCCTGGAGACCAACGGCAGCAAAGCCGGGGCCTACCTCCGGGTTATTTTTTACGGCCTGGGTTTCGATTATTACGACCGGTACCTGAACGAAATTACCACGGTTAAGGCCGCAGATTTGAAGAAGGCCGCCCTTGAGTTGCTGCCCGAGAAGGATTTCGTCCTGGTGGTGGTAGGCAAAGGCGACGAGATCAGGAAAATTCTGAGTAAATACGGACAGTTCCAGGAAAAGAAAATCACCGACCCCGATTTTTAAGTTACAGGCTTCAAGCGCAACTCGCCCGAGGCTGAAGTCTGCGGCTGTGAGGCCGGCTGTGGATGATCAGCGGCGGGAGTAGGCTTGGCTGGCCAAGCCGGGGTCAATCATTCCTGTTTTTGGCGGGGGCCGGCCAGCTGATTGTATTGGTCTAATCAAAGGTTCGGCCCGGCCCGGTCCCAAGTTTCTAATTCTATCCTACTAGCCCTGCCCTAATCTTTATTAATCACCAAACATAGCTAAGGCTTACTTGAATAAATTAAGGAAGACCGTGATGATCAGGGCGTTGGTGAAATCGATGAAAAAAGCCCCGACTATCGGCACCACCAGAAAAGCCCGCGGAGCCCGGCCATAGCGTTCGACGATGGCTTTCATGTTGGCCATGGCGTTGGCCGTGGTGCCCAGGGCAAAACCACAGTAGCCGGCACTCATGACCGCCGCTTCGTAATCCTTTCCCATCAGCCGGAAAACCACCATGGCTCCCAGGCCCACCAGAACTACCTGAGCCAAGAGAATGACCAGCATCGGCAGGAACAGCCCGGCCAGTTCCCAGAGCCTGAGAGTCATTAGGGCGATCACCAGGAACAGGTTCAGGGCCACGTGACCGATATCGTCTATTACTTTCTGGTCAAGCTCCAGCCAGCCGGTCAGGTCATCAAAATTCCTGATGATAGCCGCCACAAACATGGCCCCGATGTAGGCCGGAAGCGTTATCCCCAGGCTGGCAAACCACTGGCTGACCCAGGAGCCGACCCACATGGCCACCAGGATGATGACCACACTTTTCAGAAGAACAAATGAACTGCGGTCTTCATCCGGAGAAGCGGCTTTCGTTTTCTTGCTCAGCAGTTCTTCAACCACTTTTTCGGCCTCGATCTCCGTCACTTCCAGCTCTTTCGCCCGCAGCTTCTTCAGCTTATTCTTCTCGATGAGAAAGGTGCCGACCGGACCGCCGATTAAACCGCCGGAGATGATGCCGAAGATGGCTGCGGCCACAGCCGCGGTGGTGGCGGCTGAGACTCCCGCCTGTTCAAACACCGGCCCAAAAGCTAAAGCAGTGGCCGGACCGCCGGTCTGGGTAACCGAACCACAGATTACACCGAGCAGCGGGTTGAGTCCGAAGGGCAGGGCCAGGACTATTCCCAGGATATTCTGGGCAATAACCATGCCTGTCACCATCAGGAAAAAAATCAAGACCTGGGGGCCTCCGACCTTAAGCAACGACAGGCTGGCGGCAAAACCAATGGTGGTAAAGAAAGCAATCATCAGCGGGTCACGCAGGGTGATGTCGAATTGAACCGGTGTTATCTGATAATGATGAAGGACCAGCGTCGCCAGAGAAATGAGCAGCCCGCCAATGACCGGGGCCGGGATATTGAACCGGTCGAGCGGCTTTATCCAGCGCCGGAGTCCGTAGCCCAGGAAAAGCGCCAGGCCGGCAAAGGCCACCGTTTGTATAAGGTCCAGCTTGAGCAAAGGGGCTCCTTTCTAATTGGATTTACCATTTTTTTACGGGGCTTTCAGGCTCTTTTCCTGGAAGCAACTTTTTCCAGCAGTCTCTGTCGGGTATAAGGTATCAAGCCGCCAGCATCGATGATGGCCTGTCTGGCCTTGGGCAACGGCTCCACCCTGAATTCCTTCCCGGAAGTCCGGTTTATTATTTTATCCGGCAGGATTTCCAGCTCGTCCCCTTCTTCGGCTTCGATCTCCGGGCAGACCACCAGCCTCAGGCCGAGGTTAATGGCGTTCTGCAGGAAAATCCGGGCAAAATTCCTGGCCACTACCACCAGCTCGTGTCCTTTCAAAGTCGAAGCGGCCTGCTCGCGGGAAGAACCGCAGCCAAAATTCTTGCCGGCCACCACCACGCTTCCGGCCGGGATTTCTCCTTTCTTCAGCCGGGCGTTGAACTCAGGGAAGTCGGCAAAAGCATACTGCGGAGTCTCGGTGGGCAGGACCGTGGCCATAAACCGGCCAGGGTAAATGATGTCAGTGGAAATGTCATCGCCCAGTTTCAAAACCACTCTGGCCATGTTATTTGCCTCCTTTCCGGGGGTCGGTGATGTAGCCGGTCAGGGCCGAAGCCGCAGCCACTGCCGGCGAGCAGAGATAAACTTCGGCCTTGGGGTTGCCCATCCGGCCCTTGAAATTGCGGTTGGTGGTGGACAGGGCCACTTCACCGTCACCCAGGGCACCCTGGTGCACTCCCAGGCAACAGCCGCAACCCGGATTCATGATGACCGCCCCGGCCTTGACCAGGTCGGCTAGGTAACCAAGCTGCAAAGCCTGCTGATAGATGCGGAAGGAAGCCGGAAAAACCAGCATCCTGACGCCCCTGGCCAGCTTTTTGCCTTTTAATATTTTTGCGGCCACGGCCAGGTCATCCAGGCGGCCGTTGGTGCAAGAGCCGATGACAATCTGGTCCACTTTGACCTGGTGCACTTGGCTTACCGGTTTGACATTGTCGACAGTGTGCGGACAGGCAATCATCGGCTCCAGTTCAGAAACATCGATCTCTATAACCTGATCATATTCAGCATCGGCCTCGGGCTGAAACATCTCAATTTTACCTTTGACCTTCGCCTCTTCTCGGAGATAACGCAGTGTCTCTCTATCAGGCGGTACAATTCCCGAAGTGGCCCCGGCTTCAACCGACATGTTGCAAATCGTCAGCCGGCCCGAGGTGGGCATGTGCTCAATGGCTGGCCCGTGGTATTCCAGGACTTTGAAATTAGCTCCCTCGGCTGTTATCCGGCCAATGAGATAAAGAATAAAATCCTTGGGGAGAACATAACGGGGAAACTTGCCCGAGGCCACAACCTTAATCGTCTTGGGCACTTCCACGTTGAGCACCCGACCCAGGGCCCAGACCGAAGCCATTTCGGTGGCCCCGATGCCGAAGCTAAAAGCTCCCAGGGCTCCGTGAGAAGTGGTGTGACTGTCGGTTCCCACCACCACCGTTCCCGGGAGCACATAGCCACTCTCGGGCAGGATCTGGTGACAGATGCCGCCCTGGTCGCCCCTGATATCGTGGAACTTTTTGATTTTTTGAGCGGCCACGAATTCCCTTATCTTCTTCTGGTTGGTGGCGGTCTTAGAACTTTCGGCCGGCACCCGGTGGTCAAGGATGATGGCGATTTTATCCGGGTCCCAGACCCTGGGCTTCAAGCCGGTATCTTTATAAACTTCCAGAAACTGATTGATAACCAGAGCCGCATTCTCATGCGACATGGCCAGGCTGACCCGGGGTTCAACCACCTGGCCGGCCGTAACTTTTTTCTGGCCGGTGGCTCGGGCCAGGATTTTTTCCACCATTGTCAGTCCCATGGCTCAACCTCCTTTCCGGCTGAGGGCCGGGTTCTCCAATCCAAATTTTTATTTCTTCCCGGGCGCACCAACCCGGCTTCTGGGCTGTTCTCAGGCCAGTGCCGCCGGAATTCCTATTTATACTTGCACTCCAGCTTTTCTTTCGGCAGGTACTCCTCTTCCAGTTTGCGATAATCCTTGAGTCCGACAAAAGTGGTGAACTCTTCAAAGGGTGTTATCCACCCGGTCTCTCCAGGAAGGATTCCGCTGGGCGAGTTCTTCAGCGCGGTGAAGAAATCCATCAGGGCCTTGTGCATCACCATGATTGAAGCCACGGGAATGGAAACCCGACCGACTCCCATTTTGGCCAGCTCGGGAATCGGAATGAGCTGGGTCTTAACCCCGGTGATGGCATCCATCAGGTTGACCGACAGCGGGCCTTTGATTTCTTTAACTGCTCTTTCTATGTCGGCCCGGCTCTTAATCCCGTCGATAAAAGCCAGGTCGGCCCCCGCCTCCAGGTAGAGATTGCAGCGCCGGATAGCTTCGTCCAGCCCGGCTACGGCAAAAACGTCGGTCCTGGCATTGATGATGAAATCGGGGTCCAGCCGGTCACGGACCTTGGCGCAGGCCTTAATCTTTCCGACCATTTCTTCCGCCGGAATAACTTCCTTGCCGGCCATGTGCCCGCAGCGCTTGGGGAAAACCTGGTCTTCAATGTTCATCCCGGCTGCCCCCATGGTTATCACTCTTTCGGTAATCCAGGCGGCGTTGATGGCATTGCCGCCGCCGGTATCGACATCGGCCATGACCGGGATATTGACGGCCTGGACGATATTCCAGGTTAAATCCAGGACATCCTTCATCTGGACCAGCCCGACATCAGGCTTGGCCAGCAAAGAACCGGCCAGGCCGAATCCAGAGACCTGGATGGCTTCGAAGCCGCACTTCTCGATTACCCTGGCACTCAGGGCATCATGGCAACCGGGAACGACCACCGCCCGGCGCTCCATAATGGCTTTTCTCAGGATTGTGGTTTTCTTCATCAATTTCTCCTTGGGTTGTATTAATTTAAGCAATAATTATAATAAGAAAATCTTAATTTTACCACTGAAAGGAAGCTTGATGTCAGACCCAAAGCCCTCAGGCTGGCCGCATGATTTTTACAGCCCGGAAGAACTGGCCGAATTCGAGGAGCTCGGCCGGAACTTCACTCCTGAACAGATGGCCGCTTACCAGAAAAAATGGGCCGAGCTGATAGTAGCAGTTAGGTCCAAGCTACACCTTCCCCCGGACAGCCCCGAAGCCAGGCAGCTGGCTGAGCGCTGGCAACAACTCCTCCAGGAGGGATTCGCCGGGCACGAGAAATTGCTGCCCAGAATCGCCCAGGCCTATCAACAGGGGGCGGTACCCCGCCAACAATCTCGGCTTGACCCGGAAATCCTGGACTTCATAAAAAAAACGGGAGAAGCCGCCACCAGGCCCAAAGACCAAAAACAGGAGAAATAAATTGGCCTCCTCCAGCCAGCTGGCCGAATACCTTTTTGGCTGGTTTCGGAAGACCCCAGCTCCGGCCCGCCGGGCCTTGCTGGCTTCCTGCTTCGGCTGGATGCTTGATTCCTTTGACGTCATGCTCTACGCCCTGGTCCTGGCCCACCTGATGCGCGACCTGTCGATGTCCAAGCCCACGGCCGGATTGCTGGGCTCGCTGACTCTGCTGGCCTCGGCTGTCGGCGGGATGATTTTCGGGGTTGTGGCTGACCGTCTGGGCCGGACGGTTGCCCTGCGGGCCAGTATCCTCATTTATTCAGTTTTTACCTTCATGTGTGGACTGAGCCAGAATGTCTTCCAGCTCGGACTTTTCCGGGTTTTTCTCGGCCTGGGCATGGGCGGCGAATGGGCTTCAGGAGCGGCCCTGGTTTCAGAGTATTTTTCTTCCGAACACCGGGGCAAGGCTATGGGCTTCATGCAGAGTTTCTGGGCCGTCGGCTATGCCCTGGCGGCCCTGGTGACAGCTGTAGTCCTTCCCTGGCTGGGCTGGAGAGCAGTCTTTTTCGTGGGCATCCTGCCGGCCCTCCTGGTTTTCTGGATCAGGTCGAAGGTGGAGGAACCGGAGCTCTGGAAAAAAACCAGGTCTCCTGACTATTCCCGGCAGGTTTCTCCGCCAGGCAATTCTGAAAAATCGCTTCCCGGCGGCGAGCCTGTCGCCAAAAACGGAATAGAAGCAGCCAAAAAATTTAAGCCGGATAAATCTCCTTCTCTGATTTCAGGCCAGCTGCTGAGAATAACTCTGGCCGTAACGCTGATGAACGCCCTGACCATGTTCTCCTGGTGGGGCTTCAACCTGTGGATTCCCGGCTACCTGTCTTTGAGCCAGGCCCAGGGAGGAGTCGGCCTGACCACCCGGCACATGTCCTCGCTGGTCATCTTCATGCAGCTGGGCATGTGGCTGGGCTACCTGACCTTCGGTTATATCAGTGACTCTATCGGCCGGAAAAAGAGCTACATTATCTACCTGACCGCGGCCAGCCTCCTGGTCTTTCTTTATTCTATTGCCCGCGCTCCCCTGCTGCTATTCTTCCTGGGACCGGTGGTGGCCTTTTTCGGGACGGGTTATTTCTCGGGCTTCGGGGCCCTGACGGCCGAGCTCTACCCGACCCGAATCCGGGCCACCCTCCAGGGAATCACCTATAACAGCGGGCGCATCGTTTCGGCCGTGGCCCCGCTGGCCATAGGTTCCATGGCCCAGCAGCAAGGCTTTCAGGTGGCTTTCTGGCTGGTGTCAGCCGCCTTTGTCCTGGCCGCCCTATCCTGGACTCTGATACCCGAGACCAGGGGCAAGGAACTGGAGTAAAAAAAACAAACCGAACCTGGCCATAACTCCATCACCAGTTTATGCGCACCAGATTATCAAGTACATTTACCAGAATTAAAAGCGGCGGCCAGATAATAACAGGCATCAGGATAAAAATCACCTTATTTACGGGCTTTTTTAATTCGGACTTAAAGACAACCAGAAGAATTTTATAAGCGAGGAAAAGACAAATAAATGTTATTAGGAAAGAAATTGCAGGCCAGAAATAAAGGCTCGGATTCGAAAGAAAAATAGAACCCCGGGTTGGCAAAAAACCTTTGAACTCAGATAAGAGCATGGGAAATCTATCAGGGAAAATTCCCCTGAACCCCCAGCTCACCTCATCTTCAATAACCAGCCTGCCCAGCAAGGCATTGATCATAAAACCCGTCATAGGTACAAAACGGAGCAGGGAGTTGGATATTGCAGCCGCGCCGAAAATTGCTGAGATCTTTTTGCTAATGTTTTTCTTGAATAACAAAACCGTGAACAATAAGGCAAGAAACCAGTTCACCAAAGGTCCGGCGAGACTGCCAGGAGTCGGCTGGCCGGAAATGAGGTGATTTGACCTGAAGTCAGGATCAGAAGGCCGTTTGCCTGCATCGCCCACCCGATTAAAACCGGTGCTGACACTGAGGCCCTCTGATTTTGAACCCAGTCCATGAGCACATTCATGTAAGAAGATAAACAAAAGAAGCGACAGAAAGACAAGCCTTGCCCAGAAAAATAGAAAACGAAAAGACCTGGTTTTCAGGTCCTTCCTCATCAGCCTTCTCCTGGCAATGAGGATTAAACCCTTTATACAGAGGCTTCGCCACCTTCAGCCCAGCCCTGATGCCGGTAATAGGCATCAAGGATGGCCTGGTAATACTCCGGATCAATTGCTTTTCCAGCGTGAGGACCGGCGGTTAAAGGTTCCAAGAACTTAGGCGGAATAAAGGCATCATAATCCCGCCGGCGACCCTGCTGATTATTAACATACCTTTCCAGGGTGTAAATACGCCGGCCGCACTCCTTGAGACTTTCGGCCGTGTATACCAGACCGGTCAGTGCCCTGTACATCTCCAGAAAATCAGGCGAGGTGAAATCTTCGGTGAAAAAGTCGCACAGGCCGAGCGAATCGGTCAGAACTTTCCCCATCTGGCTTCCGGCCACGTAGGCGGCCAGGTTCTCGGCCCCGGTCAACCCGCCCTCCTCGGCCTGAATGGTCCAGGCATAGGTGTGGTCACCGCGGCCACGGTTGGAAGTGCCGTAGGCCGTAAACATGCCCGGAAAGACTTTAGGTTCAATCCCGGCATAACCCAGGCCGGCATAGGCGGTGGTCAAGCAGCGCACGATTTCTTCCGGGCTGGCGCTGGCTGTGGATTTTATCAATTCATCGATCACCAGGTCTGTGGGCCGAGCCAGCAACGTCCCCAGGTCCGAGCTGCCATAGACAATCTGTTGAAGGCCATCGATCATGCTTTGAGTGTTTCCAAAAACCGGGGCCTTCGGGAATGGCAGCCAGCCCTTTTCGTTAAGCTCCATGACCCCGGCCATGACGCTGCCAAAGGTCATGGTA
>JANLGB010000001.1:9535-27744 GCA_024653405.1 Candidatus Saccharicenans sp. | reverse complement strand
CGTTGCAGAGATGGTTCAGGTAGAAAATACCGTCCCGGTCGGTCAGGCAGCAATTTATCCAGAGGGCAATGGTTTCAAACTCGGGCCGCACCCCCTGGTGGGCATAGGGCCCGCTGCTGACGGCAGCGCTCCGGGTGCAGAGGAGGTGACGGCAGCGATTGCAGACCTTGTGCTTGCCGGCGATTTCCAGGAAAGCCCCGGTTGAAACCCGGCGGTACAGTTCCGGGTCAAAATAACCTTCGTCGAAATTATGCCAGGGCAGATAGCCACCTTTCTGGCCCAGGTAGCCCCCGTTAAAAGCCCGGTCAAGCCACCAGGTAGTGCCGGTCTCCGGCCGAAAAGAGGCGGTCCAGTTGGGGTCATGAACATGGCTACTGACTGAATCATCAATGGCCCTGGCTTTCTCCAAGAATTTATCCCGGTCATAAAAAGCCGGCAGTTCCCGGCCATAGGCGGTTATCGCAACCAGATTCTTGGAACCGAAGACGGCCCCGGCCCCGCCCCGGCCGAAATTGCGGTGGTAATCGTTGGTCAGGCAGGCAAAAGCCACCAGATTCCAGCCAGCCGGCCCGGCGCAGACGGTGGATGAGCCGGGGTACTTCTGGCTAAGAAAGTCGGTGATCTCGGAAACCCGGCGTAAAGTCCGGCGGCCGTGGACTTCCTCAAACAGCTCGGGTTCGGCCTCCAGCAGCTGAACCCGGCCTTCGGCGACCAGGATTCTAACGGGTTTCTCGGCTTTGCCGTCAATTATCAGTTGGTCGAAGCCAGCCCTTTTCATCATGTTAGGAAAAAGCCCGCCGCAACTGGAGTGAGTCAGCAGCCCGAAGACCGGCGGTCGGTGCCCCAGCCAGGGTTTCTTGGCCGGCGAATAGGTAAAAGGACTGATAAAAGAACAGGAGCCGCGCCCGGCAGTGGGGATGGCCGTGTCGTTCAGGGCAGCGTTGCCGATAACCAAACGATTAGCCGGAGACAGTGGATCTTTGAGCCAGCCCCGGGCCTGGAGATGCTGATAAATCAGGTAAGCCTGAACGCCTCGCCCGCCGAGATATTGGTGGTAGACATGGGGCGGAGCTTCCTTCACCTCGACCCGCCCGCTGCTCAGGTCCACCAGGGCCCATTTTCCGGCATAGCCGCCTGCTACTTTTTGCTCGGTCATGATTTCTCCTGAATATAATAAAATCAAACACCGAGATTATAGAAAAACCCCCGGCTGGCTGCAAACCATTTGTCACTTTAACTAAGCCCCGCAGGCTGAAAGCGACCATCAACCAGATAAAAGAAAGACCAGGCGGCTAAAAATGGCAAGAATTATAATAGGCTAATCGGAAAGCAAAAACTCTGGTTATAAATTGTCTGGCTACCGGGTCCGCCCGGTATAGATCACCGGCCGGGGCAGATAGATGATATTCAGGTTCTTAATAGCTTGGCCAGGCTTCAAATCAATTCTAAGCGGCCAGGTGGTTTGCAGCTTGAGTCCTTTGGGCAGGGTCTCCTCGTCTACCAGCAATTGATAAGCCCCGGGCAAAATATTTTCAAATATAAATCTTCCTTTCCCGTCGCTATAGCAGGTGAGTTCTTCAGTCCGCAGCGGTCTCAGGGTTTCGGGCCATTTCTCCCCCTCAACAGCTTGCAGAATGACCAGGACATCGGGCAGGGGCTGGTCTTCTTCATCCAGCAAGCCATTTTTATTCAGGTCCTGGAAGATGATTCCACCAGCAGTGGCCCCTTCGACCAGCAGGTATTCCAGCCTGGAGGCTTTCCTTCTTTCCACCACTATCGTCCGGCGCTCCGGCCCCAATAAATAATAATCAGCCGGAATCCCACTTATTTCCAGGTTGACCGTATGCAAGCCTTCAGGCACGCGGCCAAAAAGGAACCGGCCACCGTCATCAGAGCTGGCGCTGCTCCCGTCTTCAAGATAGAAGGTAACACCGGGAAAAGTGCTGTCTCCTGGGTCGAAAATTCCGTTGAGGTTCCGGTCGGAGAAAACCAAGCCTTCTATTTTCCCGGTACCGATCAAAACCGGCCCGGTGGTCCGTCCCTGGTAAGCCGGAATCTCGCCCCAGTTGAAGCGGCGGTCCAGCCTGAGAGTCAGCCAGTAATTGGCCGGTTGCTCGGATTGGAAGGGCCAGCTGGCCCGGAAATCCAGCCTGACCCTGAAGCCCAGGGGCACGACCCGGCCCAGGCCCAGGTAGAGCTCCATCCTTTTTGAGGACTGGGTGACAAAGTACCACGATTTCAGGTCGACATAGGAAAGTTCGCCGTAGAAATCGGTGCCGAAGAAAAATGGCGAAAAATTGGCCAGGCGCAACCTGTTTAGGGCCGAGAGTTGATTCTCAAGATAATCATAATAGCGACTGTTCTCAGCCTCTATCAGCAGGTAAGAATTCCGGAGATAGCTGTATCTCAAGCCTAGATATAAAGAAGGGTAATTAAAGTCGCGCTGGTCGTTGACCCGGTCGTCATAGTGCTGGAATCTGGCCCGGAGATAAGGGTAGAACCGCCCGAGATTTTTAGCCAGCTGCAGGTAAACCCCGGGGCTGATAAAACTTCGGTAATCCTCACCCGGCCGCCGTGACCCCGCGGCGCTGAAATCCAGCCTGACAGTCAAGTCGGGCCAGGGCGGGCTGATTAAAGAAAAACCGGAATTTAACCGCCAGAAATCAGTTGTGTTCAGGTCCGGTCGCCGGTCGACATTGTCGTGATAATAATCGAAAGAGCCAAAAAGAAAAACCCGCCGTCGGGTCTGGTAGCGCCAGGAGGTAAACAAACCTTCCTGGTCTCGGTCGTAGGCAAATTCGCTGCTGAGGCTGCGAAAATCGGCATCCACCCGACGGTAGTTGACTTCCAGGAACCAGCGGTTTCCCTGGAAAAGCGGGCCGAACCTGACGGAAGTTCCTGGGGCTTTGACCGGGTCGTTTTGGCCGGCGGACAGGCTGGCCCGGGTATCCATCACGAACTTGACCCGTTCATCGAACCTGAGTTCAGATTCTATGAGCAGGATATCGTTGCTCCTGGTGAGCAAGTCCCCGCTCCAGCTTCTTTCATTTTCGGTGTGAATCAAACCAAAGCCGAGATAATATTTCGGGTCTGGTTCGAAATGGGCCAGAAAACCGGTGGCGGTCTGATCGGTCAGGGAATAAAAATTGCCGAGCAGGCCGGTCAGACGGGCCACCCGGCCGGTGAAAACCTCCAGCCCGAATTTCCGGTGCTCAAAACCGGCGCTCACGCCCCTCAGGTAATTATAGACCGGGTAATAGTTGGTAAAGCGGTAGCCCAGGGTAGTCAGCTGCAGATTATGGTCGCCCAGCTGCAGCTTAAAAGAAAATTGTCCCGCCCGGAATCCCTGCCAGTTCAGGTACCAGTGAGCTGCCTCCAGCCCGGCGGAGGACAGCCGGCCGTCAAACCAGCCGCTGAAAATCCCATAATTTATCGTCTTCTGCCAGAGGTCAAGGTGCATGATGTTTTCGTATTCATTGGCAAGATAGGGACTGGCCTGAGAATAAACCCGGCTGCGGTTCCAGTAGGCCAGGTTCAGGTAACCCTGCTGGGCCGATAGGTCAGCAGAGATTAAAAAAACGGAAAGCCCGACCAGCAAAATCAGCCCGGAAAGCCTTATTCTTAAGAGAAAAACAAGGCGGCGGGCGTTTCTGCCCTTTGTCCGCCCTCGCCCTCTATCGCTCATCTTCCGCCTGCCAGTTAAAGCAGTGAAGCGGTAATGGTGATGACCTGAGTGTATTCCCCGGCCACGTAATCCCAGGAGTTCTTAAAGGAAAAAACGATCTCCCCTTCTTCCCGGCCTCGACCATCAGTGGCCAGGACCAGGTTCTGTCCGGCCGCCAGCACGCCATCCCTGAATGGAGGTTGGGGCGTGGCGGTCCAGGAAATATTATTTATCGGAATGACCTGGCCAGAAGCACTCACCAGGTTGCCCTCAGCTCTAATGAATATCTGCCAGCGGCGGTTGGGAGGCCAGGTTTCTATCTGAACCCTGACTGCAGTGTTGGCCGCCACCACCGGCTCCAGGTCTGGGTCAGCTGGTGGAAAAGTAATGGCCGTGGGATAAATATTAATGGTTATTGTCCACTGCTGGGGACTTCCCCCGGCCGCCAGGGCAAGACTGGATAAAATCGGGGCCAGAAATAAAATTAAAATTATTTTTATCAGTTCTTTGGCCGTAATCACAGACCTTAATCTCATCCTTCCTTAGACACCTTCCACCAAAATGGTAACTGTCGTCTGATAATTCCCGGGAGCAAAATTGGGGTCCTCGGCAAAAAAGAAATAAAGTTGGCCGGTAAAACTCCCGGGCTGAACGAACCTGGCCACCAGCACCGGGGTCGCTTTTACCAGGTGACCCGGGTAAAAACCATTACCCTGAGCCGTCCAGCTGATTCTCTCCACCGGAATGGTGTAGCCAGTGGAATTATCCAGGAGGTCAGAAGAGGCCAGCAGCCAGACATTGGTGCTGGAACCCGGGTCGTTATTGGTCTTGATGGTCAGTTCAAAGCTGCCTTCATTGGCCGGTATCGTCTGGGGCAGGCCCGAAGACGAGCTCCGGGTAAAAGAAACCAGAGAAGTGCTTACCTCAATCTTGAAGCGTCGGGCCACCTGAACGGTCACCCCCAGGCTGGCCTGGCTCTGGGCCAGAAGCTGCCCGGCCACCAGGCTGCAGCTAAAAAGAACCAGCAGGAATAGCAACCTGGGTCGGGTTCTTTCTCTGCGCCGGCCGATTCCTAAAACTGCCCTCATTTTTCCTGAGGCCTCAATTAATGATGATTTCCTTTTCCAGGGCCAGGAGTTCTTCCCGCCCTATTTCCAGCCGGACTTCGGCTTTATACTTTCCGGGCGGTAACTTCTCTTTCAACTGGATGGCGACCCAGCGCTGACTTTGGGGTAGAACCGGTTCATCGGGTATTTCCAGGTTAGCCGCCTTTTTGCCTTCAGCTGTCATGATTCGCACTTCGCCTTTCAGGCGAAAATGAACCCGCCCGGTATTGTTAAGCTTGATTTTTATCAGCTGGACTTCGCCCTGGGTTGCCAAAACCAGGTCTTCCAGCGAACCTTCTACCGGGACCTTGCCCACCAACACGTAGACGGCAGCCACAATTTTACCAACGAAAGCCACCTGGCCCAGCCTGGCCCCGGCCGGGGTTTCTGGGACCTGTTCAAAAGATATGCCGGCGTGATAGCCGCCGGGCTCGGTCTTGGCCGGGACAGAGACGGTAAATCGGACCGACTTCATTTCTCCGGGTTGCAGCCTGAAATCAAAGGGATTAACTTTGATCCAATCCCGGCAAGAAAAACTGGTCGGTTGACTGCCCATAAAATTCCTGGTGCCGTCCTCCGTCAGCGACCAGTTCTCAGTATAGACCTTCAACCGAATCGGCCTGGAAGAATTATTTCTTACATAAATAAGTTCGGTCTTCTGGCCGGCCGCCGCCAGCTTCAGCTCAAATCTTATGGGCGTGATCCCAAAATAGGTCTGAGCCCGAAGACTCGAGCCCAGAAATATAATAGTCATGATGACGGCCACAGACTTCAGTAATTTTCTGAAACCGGTCTTCATTCTCTGGCCTCCAGCTTCTGGCTTGCCAGCTCCAGATTAAGTCAATTCTATGCAAAGCAAAAATTACAGTCAAACATAAAAAAGGGAGAGGCGACCTGTCCTCTCCCTTTCCGGCCAACCTGCCAATGGTGCTCAAATCTTAGATAGGGTGTAGGTGGCTACGATAGAGTACGTTCCTGGTTCCTGATTGACATAATCCCTCAGGAAGCTGAAATTGAGCTGCCCTTCATGCCAGTGGAAAATGCTTCCGGTCCACTGCCCGACCGTGACTGCAGTGCCGGCCTGTAAAGAACCAGCCTGGTAACCAGCGCCGCTGACCGTCCAGCTGACCGTACTGGCCGGAACAGTGGTATGAAAATCACTTCCGGCTGTTACTGTCAGGCTTAAAGAAGAAGCTGGCACCATGATGGCAAAAACTCTAACGTCCACCGGGTTTTCATTGGCCGCTATCTGAACCGTTCCGGGAGTCTGTCCCACGGTGGGCGCAATATCGGTGAAGGTTACAGTATTGGTGCCGAGGTAAAGGTCATACCATTCAGCCAGGGTTACCTGAAAAGTAACATCCCGAGATTGCTGAGCCAGGAGCGGGCTAACGGCTACCAGCAACAGAAGCCCCATCCAGAAACCAAAAACCTGGAAAAGCTGTTTTTTCAATTTACATTCCTCCTACAATACAAAGATTCAAATTTCTCATACCGCAGGAGTTATGCCAAGTCAAGAAAAATTTGGTTAAAATTTTTAAGTTATTAATATAAAATAATTTGCAGATATAAGACTGTACTCTATCCTCAAACCGCCCTCGGACTTAAGCGCCGATTTTTGTCACCGCTCTGCTTTTTTTGTCATTAAACTCCTTTAAATTTTTGAAATTTCATATGGCGCTAACAATAAAAATTGCTCTATAAACCGAGCTCTGTAACTGTTCTGTTTCCTCGAAAACCAGGCTGCCGCTCCTCCAGCCACCGGCCTCCCAGACAGCGAAAGTCCCTTCCTGGCCCGGGCTTATCATCCCCTCTCCCTGCAGGTCGCCCAGCCCGTACCAGTGAAGAACTGAATGATCCTCTGGCTCCGCTCCGGCCCTGTAGATAATGCCTTTCAGGGCAACGCGCTTTCCTTCACTGACCGACAGCAGGGCCCTGATCTCAAGCGCCTGACCGGAGACGAACTCTGTCTCACCAGAAGCTTGAAAATTTCCGGTATCCGACAGGCGGTTGGCACCGGATCTCATTTCCAAAACCAGCCACTCTTTGAGTTCGACCGAAAAAGTGCTCCTGGCCGAAGTATCGGCCTGGAGCGGAGAGAGCAAACCCGATGATAAACACAGAATCAGAAAAGAATTAAATATCCACTGTCCGATTTTTTTCTCCCTCATTATTTCTCACCTTACGCCTCGTCATCGCTCGGTTTAGCCATTATTTAAGTAAGCAATAAGCGTGCCAGCCCTGGTCCAGTTATCTTTCTGATTATCAACAAGATAGATTAATGACTGTTCCGGACTACTGTCCGCTTTTGTTGCACCCATCTTCAGCCCTTTTTGTCCTAATTCATTGAAATTAAAGGAACTAATTAGTTTTTCCGGCTGCTGTCCGCTTTTTTTACATAGTTTAAGCTCAGACCTATTTCCTTTGAGCCACACCAGGAGGGTTCAAAATAGACCTGGCCCGGTTTCGGTGTTAATGGAGGACATGGTTGCAATTAGATTTTAAGACAGGATTCTTATCCCCGCCGGGCGATATCAAACAGTCAATTTGTATTTCTGCAGTTTGCGGTAAAGAGCCGGCCGGGTAAGGCCCAGCCTCCGGGCTGCCTTCTGTTTATTAAAATCGGCTGCCCGCAGCACTTCCAGCAAATGCTTTTTCTCCATCTCGGCCAGGGTCAGGTTAAGATAGGGATAGGGACGGTCCTCGACCAGTTCTTGCTGCACCAGCTTTAACATTCTCTCGGGCAGGTGCTGGAGGTCGATAAAATTTTCGGCGGTCAGCATCACCCCTCTCTCCACAACCTTCTCCAGTTCCCTGACGTTCCCGGGCCAATCGTATTCCATCAGGACCTTCTTCACCCGGTTAGAAAGTCCCCGGACTGCCTTGCCAAAGCGCTGGTTATAACGGTCGATAAAATGCAGGCAGAGAAGCGGTATATCCTCTTTCCGTTTTCTCAAGGGTGGCAGGTTGATTTCAGCCACGTTGATCCGGTGATAAAGGTCTTCCCGGAACAGGCCTTTTTTTACCTGTCCCGGTTGGTGGCGCAGATAACCCTGACATTGACTTTCACCGGGCGATTAGTTCCCAGGGGCTTAAAAGTCCTTTCCGACAGAAACCGTAACAGCTTGGCCTGGCTGGGCAGGGGAATTTCACTGATTTCATCAAAGAAGATGGTGCCGCCGTCAGCTTCCTTCAGCAAACCGCTCTTGGCCCGGTCGGCCCCGGTGAAAGCCCCGCGCTCGTAGCCGAACACTTCAGATTCAAACAATGATTCGGGCAGAGTGGTGCAATCGACCACCACCAGGGGCTTATCCTGCCGGGGACTGAGGCGGTGTAGAGCCCTGGCCGCCAGCTCTTTGCCCGTCCCGGTCTCTCCGGTAATCAAGACGGTAATCTGGTGCCGGGCCAGCCTCTCAATCAGGGTAAAAATTTCCAGCATGGTCGGGTGGCGGCTGACCATGCCCTCAAACATGTACTTGCTGGCCAGTTCCCTTTCCAGCTGATAAGTTTCCCGACGAACAGAAATTTTCTTTTCCAGCTTTTTGAGACTTTCGGCCAGCGCCCCGGCACTCACCGGCTCACTCAGATAATCCAGGGCCCCAGCCTTGATAACTTCGGCTATCCTGGTTTCGCTCTCCGGCGGCCCCAGCACTATCACTTCGAGCAGCGGGTCAAATTCCTTTATCTTCCGGAGCCGGGCAAAGGTTTCGGCCAGCCTTCCCCTTCGGACCAGCAGGATGAGCCGCGGCTTTTCCTGCCCGATCCTGGCGATAAAATCTTCCTCCACCCGGGCCAGGGCCAGGCGACTGCTGCTGGCCGGCAGGATGCGGGCGATGTCATGGAGGATCCTTTCTTCAGGAGAAATCATCAATATCTTGAGCATCTGTCATCCAAGGCGCAATCAGAATTTGAATTCATTATACTCCACCGGCCAACCTAGATAAAGGGTCTTTTCTTTGCCACCAGCTTGGGCTATACTTCCTCTCTACTTGAAAATTTATGAATCCAGGGAGGAGCTGATGCCCGAAAACCGTTCCGAATTGATTCTCAACTTGTTCAAGGAAAGCAACGCCCTGCTCCGGGGGCATTTCCAGCTGACCTCCGGCAAGCATTCCGAATGGTATTTTGAAAAAATTAAGCTGATCGAAAGACCGGTAGTTCTGGAAAAAATAATTGACTTGCTGGTAGCCGATATAGAAAAAGACCAGCCGCAATTTGACTACGTGGTCTCTCCGGCCTACGGGGGGATTGCCATCGGGTTTTTAACCGCCCTCAAACTGAAAAAACTCTTCGCCTTCACCCAGCGGGTCGAAGAAAAAATGACTGTCCGTTCTGGTTTCTCCGGCCTGAACGGCTCCCGGGCCATCATCGTTGAAGATATCCTGACCACCGGCGGCTCGGTCCAGGAAGTCCTGGAGTGCCTGAAATCCATGCAGGTCAGCGTGAACGGGATTTATTGCCTGGTAGACCGCAGCGCCGGCCAGGTGCTCGTTGCCGGGCAACCGGTCCGCAGCCTGTTGCCGCTGAAAGTGGAAGCTTTTGAGCCCGAGGCCTGCCCCCTCTGCCGCCAGGGCCTTCCCCTGGTGAAACCAGGTGCTTCGGACAAGAAATGAAGGTCATCCTGGCCTCCAAATCTCCACGGAGAATAAAATTACTCAAAAAGATCATCAAATCCTTCTCGGTCGTTCCCAGCGGCCTGGATGAAAACCAAATCCGGGAAAAGGACCCGCTCACTTTTGCTCTTAAGGCTGCTGAAGCCAAAGCCAGGGTGGTAGCCGAAAGCAACCCGGAAGCCCTGGTCATTGCCGCCGACACCGTGGTCATCATAGATGGTCAGGTTCTCGGCAAACCGCGCCACCGGGAAGAGGCCCAGGCGATGCTCCAATCGCTATCGGGCCGGACCCACCAGGTCATCACCGCCGTGGTGCTTTACCACAAACAATCTGAACGCCAGCTGAGCGGTTACGAATCCAGCCGAGTAACCTTCAAGCTGTTCCGGCCGGAAGAGATTGAAATTTATCTGGACCGCAATACCTACCGGGATAAGGC
Source organism: Candidatus Saccharicenans sp. (assembly GCA_024653405.1). Classification (GTDB taxonomy): domain Bacteria; phylum Acidobacteriota; class Aminicenantia; order Aminicenantales; family Saccharicenantaceae; genus Saccharicenans. The sequence goes on along the minus strand of JANLGB010000001.1, from coordinate 17,925 downwards.
CGGGGCCTATGCCATTCAGGAAGTCAGGTCCACCTTCGTCGAGAAACTGGAAGGCGACTACCAGAACGTGGTCGGACTGCCGCTACGCCTTTTGCGCCGGCTCATTAACCGGTTTCAGGAACAGACCACCCAGCTGCCAATCTCGGGTTTTCGCCTGCCCGCAGGCCTGGGACTGGCCCAAAGTCAGGACCGGACTTTCGAGGTGCCAGGAGCCTACCCCGGCGACCTGGTGGAAATCTCTTACCTGCCTTCGGCTAAACCCACCATTAAAGCCAGGTTGCTGGCCGTGGTCCAGCCGGGACCGGCCAGGCAGCAGGCTCCCTGCCCCCACTTCGGGCCATGTGGCGGCTGCGCTTTCCAGGACCTGAGTTACGCCGAACAACTGCGCCAGAAGCAGAATTACCTGCTGGAGGTTCTGCAGTCATATTTTCCTTTGAGCTACCGCTACCTGGAAATCGACCAGCCCCTGCCTTCACCCGCTCAGTATTTTTACCGCAATAAAATGGAATTTTCCTTTGGCCAGGCGGACGGGCGGGTTTACCTGGGCCAGAGGGAAAAAACCAGACCCGGCGGGCGCCGTCCTCGCAAGAAAGTTGTCCCGCTGGAAATCTGTCATCTCAGCACGCCGCTGACGGCCAAGCTTTTCCCGCTAATCTCCCGGCTGGCTCAGGAATCCGGCCTGCCGGTTTTTGACCTGGAAACCAAGACCGGCTTCTACCGTCACCTGGTTATAAGAGAAGGCAAGAGAACCGGCCAGCTGATGCTGCTCCTGGTAACCACCTCTCAGGCCGAACTGCCGCGGGCTGCATTCCGGGAAGAAATCCTTCGGGCCGTCCCCGGCCTGACCAGCTTGTGGTGGGTGGAGAATGATCGCCTGGCCGATGTCGTGGCCCTTGAGAAGAGCCACCTTCTCTATGGCCAGGAAGCCATCGAGGAACAACTCCTTGGTTATCGCTTCAAGATTTATCCGGGCTCCTTCTTCCAGACCAATCCGCTGGCGGCGGAACTGGTCTATGCCCGAATTCAAGCCGAAGCCCGGCGTCTGCGCACCCAGTCCGCTCTGGGTCTGTACTGCGGTTCGGGAGCCATAGAAATCTGCCTATCTAAAGCGGCCACCGAAGTGGTCGGGGTGGATTGGGACCCGGCCAACATCAGGACGGCCAGCGAGAACCTGGCCCTGAACGGGATTGGCAATGTCCGGTTCCTGGAAAGTTCGGTGGAGGCCGCTCTGCCGGAGATATCTCTCGGAACCTACGACCTGCTGCTGATTGACCCGCCGCGAGCCGGGCTCAGTCCCCGGAGCCTGAAACAGATTGTCGGGCTGAAAATCCCCGGGCTCATTTACGTTTCCTGCAACCCGGCCACTTTAGCCCGGGACCTTAAAGCCCTGGTCGACAGCGGTTACAAGATAAGCCGCCTGACGCCGGTGGATTTCTTCCCCCATACCGGGCATCTGGAAGTCATCGCCTATCTGAATCTCTGAGTTAAATGTTGATTTTTCAGGAAGGTTTTTAAGCCTTCATGTTTCTGGCCCGGCTCAACTGAAATGGGAATAATTCTAAATAACCAGGCCGGCTTGGCCTCAGCCTCGGCGGTTGGTGGTCGCTCCGGTAACAGATTAAACCGGTAACTGTCGGTCCGGATGCTTTCCCGTGCCTTCCATAAATTGGCCCCCTCTTGAAGAGCTTCAATAAACCGGGTGGTTTGAATTTTTAACTTTTATATAGCCCGGCCTCTTTAATGGGCGAGATAAAATGCCAGGGCAAGGCCCGCCACCGCGCCCAGCAGTCTCCGGCTGCCTGCCCAGAACCTCGTTACTCTTTAGTCTGGGTGGTCAGGAATATGGGCAGGGTCATGTGTTTGACCTGGTCCATCAGCTCTTCAATCTCATCGATGTGCTGGTCTTCGTCCTGAAGGATCTTTTCCAGCAGTTCCCGAGTGGCGAAATCGCCAACTGCTCCGGCCAGCTTGATGGCCTCGTTGTAGGCCTTGATGGCTTCGAATTCGGCCTTGCGGTCAAATTCCAGCATCTTGGGAATTTCAGCGCCGATGGAAATTTTCTTCAGCTCGGACACGATGGGCAAACCCTCCAGAAACAGGATGCGGCCGATCAGGCTCTCGGCATGTCTCATTTCCTGGATGGCCCGTTTTTCGATTGTCTTATGCAGCTTGACATAACCCCAGCTGTCGCACATCTCCGAGTGAACCATGTATTGATTGATGGCTGTCAGTTCGTCAGCCAGCAAAGAATTCAGGGTTTTGATAAGTTTCGGGTCGCCTTTCATCATAGCCTCCTTTCTTTAATTAAAAGCTCTTAGTATTTTAACTTTTAAATTGAGCCAAGTAAACCAATAGCTTTTACCGGTTTTTTCATTTAAAATTATCCTAACTGATGATTAAAGCCAAGCCCGAAGATTTCATAGTGGAGGAGATGGCCAATCTGCCTCTCACCGAGAGCGGGGAATTTCGCGTTTACCGGCTGACCAAGAAAAACTGGACCACCCCCGACCTAATACGTTTCCTGGCCAAGACCCTGTCCATCTCGCCCAAAGCCATCGCTTACGGCGGCAAGAAAGACAAGCACGGCCTGACCACCCAGCACATCACCATCCGCCACCAGAAGGATTTCAGCCTGGAGGAAAAGAACTTCTCCCTGCAGGCCATAGGTTTCATGAGAAAACCGATGAGCCCGGCCCTGCTCCGGGGCAATAAATTCCATATTACTATCCGCCACCTCCAGGCCGTGGAACCGGTGCTGCACAACCTGGAAGAAGCTAGACAATACGGCTTTCCCAATTTTTTCGATGACCAGCGCTTCCGCGGAACTGACCCCCGGCTGGGGTTTTTCGCCGACCGGGTGCTGCGGGGTCATTATAACGGTGCCCTGCAGATATTCCTGCAGTCCCAGAGCCAGGCTACCAACAATAAAGAGAACCGGGAACGGGTGGCTCGAATCCTGGAAAATTGGCGCAGCTGGGAAAAATGCCTGGAGCTGGCCCGGGGCCTGACCGAAAAGCGCATTTTTCGCACCCTGCTGCTCAGGCCCGACGATTTCCTGGCCGCCCTGGAAAAGATCCCGCGGGAAGAAATTGCCATGGCCTATGCGGCCTTCGGTTCTTACCTCTGGAACGAACTGCTGCGTCGCCTGCTGCGGCAGCTCCTTCCAGACCTGAGAGAGGTCCAGGCTGAATCGGGCACCTTCTTGTTCTGGAAAACGCTCCCGGAACCGGTCTTTGATTACCTGAAAAGCCTGACCCTGCCTACCCCGGCCGCCAAGATGCAATTTCCCGACGACCGCAGCCGCCAGCTGTACCTGCAGATCCTCCAAGAACACAACCTCCGCTTTGCTTCCTTCCGCACCAGGGCTCTTAGCCGGGTTTTTTTCCGCTCCTTCCAGAGGAAGGCGCTACTATTCCCGGAAGGGCTGGAGATTTCAGAAATCAAGGAAGACGAGCTCCATCCCGGGAAAAAGGCCCTGGTTCTTTCTTTCAGCCTCCCTCGCGGGGCTTTCGCCACCATGCTGGTCAAAAGAATTCTGCTTGAAGTTTAAAAGCCCAGGTGTGATAAATTAAGGGCAGGAAAGTCGAGCTATGACAACAGCAGCCATCATCCTCGGCGGCGGGCAGGGCACCCGGCTGGGCTTCAGCGTTCCCAAGCAATTTGTCCAGCTGGGCAGCCGGCCGCTACTGGATTATTCCGTGGAAAAATTCGTGGCCATTAAGGTGGAACTCATCGTGGCCGTGCTGATAGAGGGTTACCAGGAATACTACCAGCCCCATCCGGCCATTTCTCTGTTGGTCCCTGGCGGCCAGACCAGGCAGCAGTCAGTCCTGAACGGGCTGAGAGCCTGTCCTGAAGAGACCGAGCTGGTTATAATCCACGACGCGGCCCGTCCCTTTTTCCCGCTAAAAAGCCTGGAAGAGGGCTTGAGCCTGCTGGCCGAGGACAGGTACGACGGCCTGGCCCTGGCCGTGCCCACGGTTGACACCCTAGTGGAAGTGGCCGGCCAGCAGGTTGTGTCCTTCCCCGACCGGAAGAAAATCTTCCGGACCCAGACCCCGCAATTATTCCGCTTCCGACCGCTCAGGCAGGCTTATGAAAAATGGTCCGAACGAGAGTTTACCGATGACCTGTCGCTGGCCCTGGCCGCCGGGCTGAGGTGCGGCCTGGTCAACGGCAGCCAGATGAATTTCAAGATTACCACCGAGCTTGATTGGTTGCTGGCTGAACAGCTTTTGAGCTCAGGCGGTCTGGAGCCTGTCTGAAGATTTTTTCTTAAGCTGGCGACGCGACCAGCTCCCGAAATAGACCGCTTCCAGGCAGGCAAAAAAAGCCACCATCAGGGCCAGGACTTTGGCCGCGCCCACCAGTATCAGGAGGCAGGCCAGCACCGTAAAGAAATCCCTGCGGTAAATAAAGGCCATCCTGGCTGCCAGCCGGTCAGCCCAGGTCTGAAAATCAGGGTCGTTGATGCTGGCTTCTATTTCAGAGGCGATGGGCACGATGTTAAAACCGATCCCGGCTCGCCTAGCATAAAAGATCATCTGCAGGTAAAAACTAAGCATCGACAGCCAGCCGAAGGCCCCGGTATAAAGCCACAGCTGATTGGCAGTGGCCCGAAAGAGACCGATTGGTAGAACGGTGAAAAAAATGACGTATAAGAAAGCGTCGGCTGAAATATCAAAAATGGTACCGAAGCGGGAAACCCGACAGGTCAACCGAGCATTTTCGCCGTCGCAGCAATCAATGACCGATGACAGCAGGAAAAGCAAGCCTCCCAGGGCCATCGATTTATAGTTACCCTGGAAAATCAGGTAGACGCTGAGCAGTTCAACAGCCAGAACGACCAGGCTGATCTGGTTCGGGGTCAGGCCCAGCTTGATTAGCCAACTGGTTAACTTCAGGGAAATCGGCCTGAAGAACACCCGGGTGATGTAACCATCGGTGGGTTTGCGCCCCGTTTCCAGGAGCTGCCGTTCGGCCCGGCGGGTGGTTTCTGGGCTATCCACCCTGGTGAAAAAAGGGCTGTCAATATCTACCTGCCGGTAAGAAAACGGAATGTCTGCTGCCGCCGGCGAATCGGAGATACTTCTCCGTCTAACCAGTGTGGGGAGGAGCTGACCAAGTTTATCTCGCTTGACCGAAAAAACTCCCGGGGACCAGGAACCATGTTGGCTGGAAGAACCGTTAGAGCAGAACTGAACCATGTCTTCCGCCTGCTCCTGGCCGTCCGCCCGGACGGCGGCCAGAAAATCGGGATGGAGCACCAGGTTGTCTTCAAGCACCAGAACCGGGGAACGGCCATCTTTTTGGCTAAAAACCATCCGGAAATTTTCTGGAGTTAACCCGGCCAACTCTAAATTTTCCGGGCTGAACCTCCGGTCGGCGCGGAGTTTCTGGAGAACTTGCTGGAGTAGCTCGGTTTTTTCTGAATACAGCCAGAATTTCTTGAGCCCGGCCTTCCGGCCGTAAAGAATCAACCTTTCCAGCAGGGTTAGGCCCAGGATTCTGTCCTGGCCATTCTGGCTTAGGAGTAAAATGGCTTCTTCCATGTTCGGCCTTATAAATTTTAGGAAATTCAATAAATTAAAACAATTTTTTTATCACAAGGCCAGACAAAATTCAACAGACTAAGGAAATTTCCGTTCTGATCGCACTCGGAAGTACTTTCGTCCGGTCTTCAGGACGTCCCGACCCGCCGGGCAGTGGCCAGGTAGGCCCGGACCCGGGCCAGGTCCTCGGGGAAGTCCACTTCATGACAGAACAGCCCGTCTGCGGGAATCGCCAGGAACCGGCCTTTATCCTGAATTATGTAATTCTCAATGGCTTTTTCGAAATAGTCGCTGTCGGCCACCAGCTCCAGGTGTTTTCTGAACGCCGCCAGGTCGGCTCGGCCCACCAGGTTGAGACCCAGGGCTTCCCCCTCGGCTTCTGGCACCTGCTTGGAAATTACGGTTATATAACCTCTGTCATCAACCCGGTATTTCACTTCCTCCGGTCCGCACTTCTTATTATCCACCAGGACGCAGGAACAGCCGGCCGAAAGCATTTTCGGGATCAACTCTCGGTCAAATATTACATCCCCGTTTAACCAGAGCACATCCTCATTCAGGCGGCTCAGTCCCTCCAGCAGGCTCTTGCTGGTGTTGGTGACGGCAAACCTCTCGTTAACCACATAGGTCAGCTCCGGGTGCCTGGTCGTGATCAATTCTTTCTTGAAACCGACCACCACCAGGATATCCTTTATCGGAATAAAAGGCTCAAGGTTTTCCACCTGGTAATCGATGATGGTCCGCCCTCTATCCACCTCTACCATGGCCTTGGGCAGGTCCAGGCCGAGCCTGGTCCCCCGGCCGGCGGCTAGGATGACGGCTTTCACGGGAGTTCTCCTTTTCTCTGCAAACCGGCTGTCAATTTTCTCCGGGAATAAAAGTAAAAATAAGCCGCTTCCAGAAAAGCCAGCACCGCCACCAGGCCCATAGCCAGCCGGGCCAGTCCGGCCACGATCAGGATAAAGGCGGCCATGGAAAAGAAATCACGACGGTAGATGAAGGCCAGCCGTGAGGCCAGGCGGTCCAGAGGATTCTTAAAGCCAGGCTTGTCCTGACTAGCTTCAACTTCTTTTACCACGGCTACGATATTATAATTGAGGCCGGTTTTCCGGGCATAGTTGATTAGCTGCAGGTAAAAAGCCACCATCGACAGCAGGGCCAGGGCTCCCAGGTAGAGCCAGGTTTTTCCTCCGTACGTCCGGTAGAGCCCGAGCGGTAGCGCCGCGAAAAATGAGACAAAGGTGACAGCATCACCCGAGATATCAAGAATTCTTCCGGTGCGGGTTATCCGGTAGGTCAGCCGGGCGTTCTCGCCATCGCAGCCGTCGATTATCGAAGCCAGCTCAAATAGTATTCCTCCTGGAACCAGCAGCTGTCGGCCGTAACCAACAAAAACCGCACTCAGCAGACCCACAGCCAGGGTGATAATGCTCTGAACTACGGGATGGATATTGAGATACAGAAAATATCTCGTCAGGAACAGAGAAATCCGCCGGTTTATTAACCTGGCCACCAGCCCGTCCTGGGGTTTGCGAGCAGTCTGGAGCAACAACTGTCGGGCTCGATTAAAGCTTTTCCGGTCGCCCGCAGCCACGGCGAACCCGGTCGGCAAAACCAGGGAAGCAAGAGCAAGGTCGGACCCGACCTCAATCTGGGAAACAGATTTCCCGGCCAGGACCTGGCTTAAAACCAGTTCCAGCCCGGCTCCGGGCCTAACCAGAAGGAGACCCGGGCAGAGCTGATTAGAGCCGTCTTTTCCCCGGATTTCTATCCTGGCCAGGGGCTGGTTGAAACCGGTCAGGCTCTCGGCCAACTTAGAAAAAATTCCCGGGTCCAGCACCAGATTGTCATCTACTACCAGTAGGTAATCATTGCCTGCCGCCGACAGCAATCTATCCCTGGCCTCTTTCTGGCCGAGAATCCGGAGGTGGATATTTCTTTGAAGAATTCTTCGGTCAGCCGACAGCTCAAACACTGCTTTCTGGGCCTGGGCTCGGTCGGGGTGATAAAGCCAGAACTCTGGCCAGCCCGCTTCACTGGCGCTGAGAATCAGCCTCTGCCTCAGGCTCAGTCCCAGCATTTTTTCCTGGCCAGATTGACTCAGAACGATTACTGCTTTCCTGTCTGTCATCTTTTCTTCCTCAGTTTCACTCACTGACCTGGGCCGCGCCGGCCACCCCGCGGCTGCCGGTCGAATCAAGACCTCAGGACCAGGGGGCCCCGGCCGCCAGGAAATTTTCGGCTTTTTCCAGGGCCTTCGGGTCATCAATATCAATCCAGAAGTGATCGCCAACTTCCATCGCCCTGGCCTGTCCCCTGCTGGCCAGCACCCGGATGCCCCCAGATAGGCTATAATCACCTGCCAGGCTCTGACTTTGTTCCAGGGCCTCAAAGACGACCGGCTGGCAGAGGAAGATGCCCGTATCAAAGGCATTGTAAACTCTCAAGCCTTTGCCAATGTCCCTGATTTTTCCCTCTTCCACCTGGACCCTGGTCACATCATCCAGGTCGACGTAAGGGTGATTGTGAATCCGGGTATCCACAGCCAGGATGACCTCGTCTTTTTTAAGTTCTGTCTTCAGCATCAGTTCCAGGATGACCGGGTCGAAAATGTGGTCGGACATGAGGAGGAAAAATGGCTCTTTAAGGAGAGGACGGGCACAATAAACAGACAGGCCATTTTCCTTCTGCCAGTGATCGTTGTAGACAAGGGTCAGCTTGACCTCCTCTGGCGAAACGGTCGTCCCCAGGTGGTTTTCCAGGTTTTCCCGGTTATAACCGGTGACTACCACTATTTCCCTGACCCCGGCTGTCTGCAATCCGCCGATAACCCAGTCG